>CAUZBA010000018.1:0-18389 GCA_963577635.1 Phycisphaerae bacterium | reverse complement strand
GATGTCCAGATCACCGAACACCGCCAGGCTCAGCGTCCGTGGAATGGGTGTCGCGGTCATGACCAGGTTATGCGGGCAAAACCGCTCCGTGGCCGTCGCTGGCTGGTGTGACGAGTCTCCGCTGCGAAAGCGGGCACGCTGCCAGACGCCGAATCGATGCTGTTCGTCGGTAACGACCACCGCCAGGTCACGAAAGCGCACCGATTCGGTCAGCAGGGCCTGGGTGCCGATGACCAGATCCGCCCGGCCCGAGGCGATACGGTCGAGGACGGCCGCTCGCTTCGCCGACCCTGCCGCGCCGCGACTTGCCGTGACCAGCGCAAACCGCACGTTCGATCCTTCGAGCATGCGGCGCAGCGACAGGTCGTGCTGCTCGGCCAGCAGTTCGGTCGGCGCCATCAGGGCCCCCTGCCTGCGGTCGGCGACCGCCATGAGCAGCGCGTACAGGGCTACGACCGTCTTGCCGGACCCGACGTCGCCCTGCAGAAGGCGGTTCATCGGTCGATTCCGTTGTAGATCCAACGCCATATCGCGGATCACGCGAGCCTGTGCCCGCGTCAACTCGAAACCGAATCGCTGTCGGATGTGCGTATCGATCGCGTCGTTCCATGTCAGGGCAGGAGCACGCAGCACCGTGCGGCTGTAGTGTCGCTTCATCGCGATGCCCAGTTGCACCAGCAAGAGTTCGTTGTAGGCCAGACGGCGGCGCGCGGCCAGAGCTTGCTTCGGTTCGGCCGGCGCGTGCACGTGGCGATACGCATCGGCGAGCGGTGGCATTCTCCGATCGCGCACGAACGGTTCGGAAAGCGGATCCACCAGCTGGTCGGACACCAGGGGCAACAGCTCGGCCACGATCCGTTCGAGGACCGTGCTGGGCAGGTCTTCGGTCGCCGGGTAGACCGGCCGCATCCGTTCAGGGGCCGGTTCCACCTGATCCTGATCATCGAGACGCTGCCAGCGCGGATTGATCATCTGCGGCGCGCCGCGATGCGGCTTGGCCTTGCCCTGAACGCGCACGACCATTCCGGGGTGAATCTGGTCGCACAGATATGGACTGTTGAACCACAGCAGGTGCAACAGACCGGATTCATCCTCCATCGTGGCTTCAAAGCGGCCGGTGCGGCGCCTCGCGGCCGCGGGGATCCAGCGCGTCGAGGTGATCTCACCCCGCGCCGATCCGAACGCACCGATGATCAGGTCGAGAATCGAACCCTCCGCCTGCTCCTGTTCGTACCGGGCCGGCAGGTGGCGCAGCAGGTCGCTGACCGTTCGAATGCCCAGGCGTTGAAGTTGACGCGCCCGGCGTTGAGTGACCTGTGGGATCTGTTCAACGGGCAGTCCAAGGCGCACCGAGGTCTGAGCCGAAGTGGCCATGTGGGGAATTCTAGAGCGTTTTCAATCCGAACGTAGCGTCCTGAACTGGCTACAGCCGCACCTGGCTTTGTCGTGCTGCATCGACGACCCGAAGCGGGGTCGCCTGCTTCGCCCTCCGCGTCAGGCTTGCTTCGCCGACGCTCAAGACGCTACGTTCGGATTGAAACCGATCTAGCAGGACGCTGCAAAACCCCGGATTCTGGCGTTCGCCCAAGAATCTCCAATTTGAAACTACCGCTCTCGCTTCGCAGATCGAGTCCAAACGCGTTGAAGGCGAAACTTTTGAAAATCTCAGGCACACGTTTTTGCGCCGACCGAGTTTTGCAGCGTCCTGCTAGCCACCAAGACCCTTCAGTCGCTTCTCTATCATTTCCGACAACCCTTGATCACCCAGTTTTTTCGCAAGCTCGAGGCACGTCTTGCCGCGGTTCGGGCCTCGTCCATCCGTCCGGCCGCGCCGTAGGCGGCCGACAGCGTGTCGAGCGAGCGCGGGTCCTCATCATGAGTCACGCGGCAGGCGAGCCGGGACGGCAAGCGCCGTTGCGAGCGAAGAACGAGCAACGGAATCCAGCGTCCTGATGAGGCAAGGCTATTGAAAAACCTGGGACTCATGACGCGCAGCAGCCTCTTGCCTTGTCGAGCGAATCGACAGCGCCGTCGCGAGCGAAGAGCGAGCGACGGAAACCGGCACCGTCAGGCGCATTGAACATCGAGCTACCAAAGTCGTCTAAGGCGAGTCCGATTTCGCCTACTCCTAACCAAGATCATTCGACCGCTTCAAGCGTTCAATGGTGGGTTGCCTCCAAAATTAACAAGAAGTGAAGGGCCAACGCTTAAAAAAAAAAGGGCCTCGACCGGGGAGGCATCCGGTACGAGACCCGATCCAGGGCTGGTTAATATCGAAACCTGCGAGCAATCGGCAGACGTCGGGCCGCACGCGGCCACCGTTCGCGGCCGCCGACGATCGATCGACAAAAGTCCTTCCCGGCTGCTGCGGCCGGCCGGCTACGGTTTTCCCCGGCCCTGGTTTCGCCGGTGGTTCGTTCATGCAACTATGCCATTCAGATTCAAAACTGACGAACGATGGCGGTGGATTGGACGCGGCTCGCGACTGGTTGTGTCGGTCGCAGGACATGGGCGGGCTGTGACAAGCGATGATATACTCTGACCGCCATGCTAGGCGACGAGAAAATCGGGCTTTTCCCGGGAACATTCGACCCAATTACGAACGGGCACCTCGATGTGATTCGACGTGCTCAGTTTCTGTTCGACCGTCTCGTGATCGCCATCGCGAGCAACCCGGATAAGCGGGAATTGTTTACGGTCGAAGAGCGCAAAAACATGATCAGCCGGATCGTGGTCGACGATTGCCCCGCCACGACCGTCGAGACCTACGAGGGGCTGACCGTGGATTATGCACGGCAGATCGGAGCCACGGCGATTTTGCGGGGTTTGCGCAACACCACGGACATCCACTATGAATTTCAGCTCGCGCTCACGAACCGCGCCGTAGCCGACATCGAAACCGTATTCATCATGACCGGGGATGCCTACGGTTTCACCAGTTCCACCCTGATCAAGCAGGTCGCCGCGGGCGGCGACATCGAGCGCCTCCATCGCATTCTGCCCGACCTGGTCATCGAAAGCCTCAAGCAGAAGAAGAAACAACTTGGCCAGCGCATGGCCAGCCTGCGGACAGACGGCTTTAAGGAGTAGGCAAGCGACATTTCGCCTGTTAGAGAAGTTTCACCTTAACCTGCATTTCTCACAAGTTTCGCCGCTCCGTGGTGTAACGACCAGCAGTGTTGAGACTTGAGGCGGGGCCTTTGATACGCGGCCGGTGACAATGCGCGCACCAGCGCGGCAGGTTCGTTCGCGGGCAAGGACGCACACGCGATCCTCTGCAGACGTAGCTGAATACTACGACGAGGACGGATCGCACGGAGGACGAAGCCAGCGAGCGAAGCCGCCCGCTGGGCGGTGAAACTGGTGAAAAATTCGGATTAACTGTAGTATCCTGAACCGGCTGACCCGATGACCATCGGAAGCTTTGTTCGGCCAGTATGGGCGGACTTCGCCGACGCTAAAAACGCTGCGATTGGATTGAAAACGCTTCAGTCCAGCCGGCGGCAAAGCCCAATGGATTTTCGAATCATCAGCATCGGGACGCTGAGCCGCCACGAACTATGGGGTGAATCGGCGGCGACCCGCACCGCCCACGCCACCACCACGCTGATTCGCAGCGGTGACCGGGTGATCCTCGTCGACCCGGGCCTGCCGCCGCAGATCCTCCAGGCCAGATTGACCGAGCGCTGCGGATTGCAGCCAGGCGACATCACGGACGTATTCATGACGAATTTTCGTCCGGCACACCGTTGGGGGCTATCGGCCTTTCCGCAGGCGAACTGGCTGGTCAGCGAGATGGAACGTGAAACGACCGGCCGATATCTGATCGCCAGGCTGGATCAGGAGCAGGAGGAAGAAGCCGCAGAGCTGATCCGGCAAGACATCCAGCAACTTCAACGGTGCCAGCCGGCGTCCGACCGGCTGGCCGACCAGGTCGACCTGTTCCCGTTGCCCGGATTTACCACTGGGACCTGCGGTCTGCTCCTGAGCCACCTCAACGCCACGACACTCATTGCCGGTGATGCGGCCGGCACGTACGAGCACCTCGTGCAGGGCCGTGTGCTGCAGGGCTGCGTGGACGCGGAACAGGGCCAGGAAAGTCTCAGAGAAGTGATCGAGATCGCTGATGTGATCGTTCCCGGTCACGACAACCTGCTACTTAATCCGACGCGGCGGCCGATGTAAGTCCGGATACGCCGCGCACCACGCTGCAAACGGCGGCGTTGAAACTGATCGGCAACACACACAACATTTGCCCGCTCGCTTTCCGTATCGGATAGTTCCGTTCAGATCGGCACGCCGATAATCTTCGACGGATTGTGCGATCTGATCCTTATCGGGGGGATGGCAATAATTAGTCAAAGTGTGACTGCGTCTGTTCCGATGAATGATCAGCCCTGCATGCGGTCCGGATCCGCCAGGGGAGCCGGCGGGCGGCGGGACCTCGAACGGCCCGGTCGCAGGTAACACACTGAGGTACCCCACCACGGACGGTGACCCCAATGACCGGCCGCGCTCGATCGGCGGCCGCACGTGGAGATCCACCATGCAACGCGAGGTATTGACCGAAAGATTCTTCACGGCCCTGATCAGTGGCGCCCGCGCCGACGCCCAGGAACTGATCGACGAGGCCGTCACGGCAGATTGCCCCGCCGACCGGATCCTCAACCGCCTGTTCTGGCCGACCCTTCAGCACATTCAGAAGCTGTACCGTGACGATCAGATCAGCGACCTCGCCCATAACTACGCCACACGGCTGATGCGTTCGCTGGTGGCGCAGTTGCAGCCGCGACTCAAGCGGAGCGAGCCACGTCACGTTCGAGTCTCGGTCGTCAGCGGCGCCGAGCAGAGCGAGGAGCTTGCGGCCCAGATCGTTTCGGACCTGCTCGACGCCGACGGGTACGAGGTTTTCTACGTCGGTGGCGGAATTGCCAACGATGAGATCGTGGCTGAACTCGGTCGCACCAACGTGGACGTGCTCGTCGTGTTCGGGGCAGTCCCCTCGACCGTTCCGCAGACGCGGTTGCTGATCGATCGGCTTCACGACATCGGCGTCTGCCCGACACTGCAGATCGTCATGGGCGGCGGCGTGTTTAATCGTGCAGAAGGCCTCGCCGAAGAGGTCGGCAGCGACCTGTGGGCCAACGATCCGGAGCAGATCGTTGCGGTCATGGCCGAGAAGCGGGAGCAGCGCATGAGTGCGACCCAGCGCACCGTCGGCCGTCGCCGCCGCAGCAAGAAGGACGCCGCCTAGAGCGGCTTCGCCCGCCGGCATCGTCCTCCGTGCGATCCGTCCTCAATCCGCCGCGACGGACCTGCGTAGAATCGCGTGTGCGTCCCCGCCAGCCAATCCCGATGACCATCGGGACCGCCTTGGTTTGCACACTGTCACCGGCTGAGCGTCGAAGGTCCCGCCTCAAGTCCCAAGATCATTGGTCAATACACCATCGAGCGGAGAAGCGCGGGCTGGCCCGCACTTCTATGGGGCGACCCTGCGCAGGACCGTCTCGAGGTGACGGGCGGTGTGGGCGACGGTGTCCATGCGGGGATTGATCCGCAGTGCACCCTGGTAGCAGCGCAGCGCTCTGGCGGGCTCGTCCAGTTCCATCAGGCAGTGGCCCATCCCCGAAATCGCGCCGAAATGTGTCGGCATCAGCCGCACGGCGTTGCCACAACTGCGAAGTGATTCACGCCATTGCGAGAGCAGGTAGTGGGCAATGGCACACTGATTGTGGGCTTCGGAAAACTTGGGATCGACGCGCGCCGCCAACTCGAATCGCTCCACAGCGCGACCATAAGAATGGGTACCGAGCAATTCCATTCCATCGCGAAACGGACGCAACGCCTCCAAGTTGCAGCCGCGAAACCAGATCGACCACATCCCTTGTTCGGCTGCCCGATGCACCTGGTCGTCCGGGTCGGCCAACGCCCGGGCCAGACATCCGATAACGGTCGAATTGCCGACGATGCCTAGAGTCAACGCCGCCACTCGGCGGATGCCCACGTCGTCGTCCTTCAGCAGATGCGCCAGTTGGCGAGGTCGCCATCGGGTGCGAACCAGGCGATCGAGCATTTCCATGTCCGACTGCTCAAGCGCTGGGCGAACGACCTGCATGAATACGTCGGCGTCAACGGCGAAATGCATGGCAGATTCTAGCGTGCACGAACGGGGCGGACAACGGCCCTGCGGGCGATGAATCCCAGGTGGTGACGGTGCAGAGCGGTCTGCGCTGATCGTGGGGACGGGGGTCGGGCGACCGATGCCCGGACCGCCCCGTGCCCGTCAAGCGCTGCCGGGCCCATGACCGATAGTGACTGACGAATCCAGAGACTTGGGGCAACCGACCATGCAATCACTGAACGTCAACCGGGACCGACGCAGAGCCGCCCGCACACAGGCGGCTCTTCCAGTCAAACTCCAATGTGTCGGGACCGGTAAGTACGCCGGCGGTCACACGCGGAATCTCTCCGCGAGCGGCGTGCTCGTCGAGGTGGATCGCCCCTCGCTGCTCGCCGTCGGGCAACTGGTCCGCCTGGGAATCGCCTGGACTCCGAGGCAAACGGTGATCAGGTCGTCAGACATGACCGAGGGGACGGTCATTCGAAGCCTGGGCCTCGGCCGTCGCAACCACGTCGCCATCAGGTTTCAACAGTCGGTCGACCTCGCCGCGACGGCATGAGGCGACCGTTTCGGGCCGGATTACCTGCACCTCCTGCGTTGACGTCTTCCGTTCTAGAATTAACTGATAAGGCCAGTCCCATCACTCCGTCAGCGTCGGGCGACGGATCACCTGTGGGACACGATCTCGCCGCGCGCCCCCGGATCTCTGATGCCTCCCATGACGGAGCCGATCCATCGCGGACAACCCTGCACCGAAGACGACGAACTCGACCGGCCTGACGGGTGATCAGCCGCGCGACACCCTGCCGATCATTCTCAGCCTGATCATGACGGCACAACTGCTTACCGCGGTGGTTCTGTGCTGCGCCATGATGGCACGCTTAAAGGGAGCCCATGCATCTGAAACGCACCACCCGATCGACCAGGACGCGGCGAGCACGGCGCTGCCCGGAGCGTCGCAGACGGGCGCACGCCTTGTCGGCGGCGGTCACGACACCCGCAACATCAATGATCCCGCGATTCGACTGGGGCGCGTGCGGTCGGAATCCGAGGAGTCGCTCGCCGACGGACGCCATGACAATGCGCTGCGCTTGATCGATGATGAACAGATCCTGGGGACTGTGGGATCCGAGAATCTGGAATCATTGCGCAACCGCATTCTCGACGATCAGCGATTCAGAGCACTGCTGCGAAAATCCGATGCCGCGTTCGCGCAGCAAAAGCTGGGCCGCGCCGTCAACCTGCTGCGCCAGGCCGCCGACATGAAACCCCGCGCCGGCACCGACGACAAACACGGGAGGATCACGAATCGGCTGGTGAAGGTCGAATCCGAGCAGCGGTTTCGCCATGGTCAGACCGCCGAAGCACGTGGTGACCTCAAGGGTGCCCGAGACCACTACACCGCAGCGATCGAAGCCACGGGGCATGTCGTCGCGACCGAATCACTGGCTCGCATCGACCTGGCCGCCGAACGTCGCGTGCTGGTGGAACAGGGTCGTCTCGCCGGCGCTCAGGGCGAGCATGCACGGGCCATCGAACAGCTGCGCCGGGCCATCACCATGGGCGCCGGCGTCGAGGTCAGCCCGCTGCTGGCCGATGCGAAACTTTCGCTGAGTTTGGCCGAAGCGCGTCGGCTTGCCGAGCAGAACGATTTGGACGCCGCCGTCGATGCCTACACCAGGGCGCTGCGGATGCGACCCGAGAAATCCGAAATCAGAAGCGCCCTCGTGACCCTGCGCCAACGCCAGACCTACGCTCAGCACCTGGAACGGGGCGACGCGCTCGCCGCCGACGGACAGCACCTGGCGTCGAAGGTGCATTACCGGCGGGCCAGGTCCGTGATGGCCGACGCCCAGATCAAGCAAAGACTCGAGGACGCTGAGTTCAATAGCCTGCTCACCGAGGTCAGGCGTCGTCTGGCGTCGAAAGACATGCCCGGCGCGCGGGCCATGCTTCGGACGGCCGCACGCACGCCCGGCGGGATTCGCCAGGCCGACAAGGTCCGGGAGCTGGAAGATACGATCGGCGGGGGTGAATCGCCATGAATAGAGTAGGAAAGCGGAAGAGCAAGAGAACAGGAAAATAAAGGCGGACCACTTTCCTGCTTTTCTTCTCTTCCGCTTTCCTGTTCTCTCTGCCTCCTGCTCTCTTGCTCTGCCATTCCATCCTATGATGGCATGACCGCAAACAGCCGATAGAGCAGATTAAGTTCATATGTAGCGTCCTGAGTTGCCTGCAGCTGCACCTGGCTTTGTCGTACTGTATCGACGATACTCAGGGGTATCGCCTGCTTCACCCTCCGCGACAAGCTTGCTTCGCCGACGCTCAAAACGCGACATACAAACTTAACCCGCTCTAGCCGTCCCATGACACCGCCCAACGATCACCCTGGCGCCGCGCCGACCGCCATGCCCGACGATCAGGGCCGTTTCGGCGCCTACGGCGGCATCTACGTTCCCGAGACGCTCTTCGCCGCGTTGGATCAACTGGCGCGCGAATACGACAAGGCGCGCTGCGACACGCAGTTCGCCGAGGCGCTCGCGGAATTGCAGAATCATTACATCGGCCGGCCCACGCCGGTTTATTTCGCGCGGAGGCTGACCTCGCACGTCGGCGGCGCCATGATCTATCTGAAAAGGGAAGACCTCGCCCACACCGGGGCGCACAAGATCAACAACTCGATCGGCCAGGCCCTGCTGGCAAAGCGCATGGGCAAGAAGCGGATCATCGCCGAGACCGGTGCAGGTCAACACGGTGTGGCGGCGGCCACGGCCGCAGCCGCGCTTGAGTTGACGTGTGACGTGTACATGGGGACGGAGGACATGCGGCGTCAGAAACCCAACGTCCTGCGCATGAAGCTTCTCGGTGCCCGGGTGGTTCCCGTGGACGCCGGCGCCGGCACCCTAAAGGACGCCGTCAACGAGGCGATGCGCGACTGGATGGAAACCAGCGACGGGACGCACTACATCATCGGATCGGTCGTCGGGCCGCATCCCTTCCCGATGATTGTCCGCGACTTCCAATCGATCATCGGCACAGAGTGCCGCCGCCAATGTCTCGAACAGATCAGTCAATTGCCCGATTACATCGTCGCCTGCGTCGGAGGCGGCTCGAACGCCGCGGGCATTTTCCACCGGTTCGTGAGCGACGAATCGGTGAGCCTGATCGGGGTCGAGGCCGGAGGTCGGCGCACCGAAGTCGGCGATCACGCCGCGCCTTTGAGTCTGGGCCGACCCGGCGTCCTGCACGGATCCCTCAGTTACGTTCTTCAGGACGACGACGGTCAAACGGCGCCGGTCCATTCAGTCTCGGCGGGACTGGACTATCCAGGGGTGGGCCCGGAGCACGCCTATTGGAAGGACTGCGGACGCGTCGCCTACACCCATGTCAGCGACCGCGAAGCGCTCGATGCGTTCACCGTGCTGACGAGGCTTGAGGGCATCATCCCCGCCCTCGAATCGGCGCACGCCGTCGCCCATGCGGCAAAGCTAGCGGCCACTTTGGCGCCGAACAAGGTCGTGTTGATCAATCTCTCCGGGCGCGGTGACAAGGACCTCGATGAGGTTCTTCGCCTCGAGGATCGGACGATGGATTCGGATTGATTATTGCGTGAACGCGATCAATTGAAACGCGGCCAGCACGACGGGAACGGCGGTCATTCCCGCTGCGAGTCGCGAAACGAGACGACCCAGATCGTCGCGTTGGCGACCGATCGTCTCGCAGAGGAGAATGATCAGCGCGACCATCGACAATTTGAAAATGATCAGGCCGAACAGGTCGTAACGACTCACGATCAACTCGGCGATCGGGTTCACCTCTCGGCCCATTCGTCCGTCGAGGATGAAACAGGTCAGACTCAGGTCCAACAGGGACAAAAGGACAAAGAATACGTAGGCCCACCGATACCGCATTGCTTCCGCCTTCACCCGGCCACGCAGTCGCCCCGGACCGCGCCGCATGGCCCCGGACCATTCATCGATTCGTCCGGCCCGGCCCCTCCTGAGAGTACAACGAATTTCGCGGTCGCTCGGTGCTGCCCGGAGTAAAAGTAAAAAAAAAGTGGCCGAATCGCCACTTGGATTGGACGGATAGTTAATACAACTATGCGCCAATACTCCACTTAAAATTCAACTCATGGCCCGTTGACCCATATCACCTTATTCAGAATGGCCGGTCCGGCCTCTTCTCGCAGGCCCACGCGAACCGGTGCCGCACGCACGCTATCGGCGCCACCGGGAAATCGGAATCGGCGCGACACGCGCGCAGCCGGACCGAGCCGCGGGATCATGACTTCCTGCCGCCCGAAACCGGCGACGTTGCAGAACGCGTAGAGCGCGACCGTCTGCGAGCCGAGATTCACGATCACTTGCGTCACGACGGCGTCCAGTTGATCCGTGTTCGGGTTCAGCTCTACATCCACCGTCGCGTCCAGAACCAGATCGGGCAACCCCAGCGTCAGCGCCGCCGTCAGGTCGACGGTATACGGACGGTCGGCCTCGACGCTGACCCGCGCGGTAAGCGTCTTGTACCCGACCACCTCCGATGCCGGGAACGTCAGCTTCAGGGGAATCGGCAACGATTCGCCCGCCGACATCGTGAACGACTGGCGCTTTGGTTCGAAGGTCCAATCGGCCGGACCGATGATCTCCAGGCTTCCGCTGATCGAGCGCGGCCACGGGTTCATCAACCAGATCTGATGCGCGAGAAGCGACTGCCGCGACTCGACAAACGCGGGTTCAACGGCAAACGATGCTCGAAACAGCGCCAGGTGACGATCCACGCCTTCGATCAGGACCGGCGAGCGGGACAGCGAGATCCGGTGACCGCCCGGTTCCCGCGGCAAGGGGGTGCGGTTGCCGAACACGTCCACCGCGAACGGTTCACCGCCCAGATCCATTTCCACGGTGGACCGATCGCCCGGTGCGGATCTGTTCCACGCGGCCAGCACCGCAGTGTCCGATCCATCTTCGGAGTCGAACAGGATGCAGCGAAGACCCGGCCCCAGCGGTAGACGTCCGACGGCCCGTCGCCCTGCCAGGCGGTGGGCCACTGTGGCAAAGACACCGAGCAACGGGTCGGGCACGAGCGACGATTCAAAGCCGTCGCTCTGGGTCCATGGGCTGTCCGGGGAAAGGCCCGACGCGCCACATTCCCAGGCGTACAACATTCGCAGCGCCAGGTCCGCACAGCGTCGCGGTTGGGTCAGAGCCGTCGCGGAGGGGATCTGCAGGTGAATCGTGAACGGGGTGCCAGACCATGGCTTGGCATACGGGCCAATCCGGTCGGCCTGCACCGATGCCGGGACGCCGAGCGCCGCCTCCACCACGCCGTCCAGGCCACTCACCGGTGATCGTGTTATCTGCCACGGCAGGACGATCTGCGGCGAAGGAAGAAGGCGGCTGACGTGTCGCCTCGCTTCGCGACAGGCTTCAATTCGCGCCGGTGTGTCGATATCCGCCGGCCGGCTCGTCGAACCGAGGCGCCATTGCCGCACGCGATGTCCGTAACGCATCAACATCGGGTTCAGGAGAGGTTCCCATCGCCGTTTCGACCGGCTGAGCATCCCGAGTGCGTCCCAGGATTCAATGTCGAGCTCGCGGCGCAATTCGTCAGGGACCGGGTACAGGCTCAATGCCACGGCGCCGCCCTGCTCCGATATGCGATCCACGACTGAGTCGAGCAAGGATCGTCGTTCGGCCAGGTTCGAAGGCGTTGATCCGCTCTCCCAAGCGCTGAGTCCGACGGACTTGAGTCCCGACTGTTCGATCAGGTTCGCAAGCAGCGCAAGCTGGCCACGATTCACCCCTTCGGCCAACAGCATGAACGGTTGGATTCTCGACGACTCGATTTCCGGTTCGTCAGGCATCCAAAGGACGGCACTCAGGGCCGATCCGGCGGTCGACCCGGCCGCAGCGTCGGAACTCGGATCCCCATCGACGACGGTCAACTCGGTCAGATACCAGCCGAATCGAGGCAGTGTCGGCGTCCAGGGCCGCGGAGGCGGCATACCCCCTCCGATTCACTGCGTCGTCGAGGCGACCAGCGTTCCCGCATGATCATGGATGTCGAGGCGCGCGGTCAGCGACTGGCCGCTCAGGTCGCGGACCTGCATCGTAAACTGCGGTCGCTGAGGCGCCCGAACAACGTTGACATTGCTCTGTGTCCGCACGGCCGCGAGCGGCACCTGCCAGACGCAGATGTCGTCGAACCACGCTCCACCACGGACCTGCTCGTGATCGATCTGGTGTTTCGCGCGGTCCGTCTCGGCCCGGCGGGCATCCTGGATCAACTCGATCTGCAATCCGATCCACGCGGCTTGCGGCTGGTCTCCGACAAGCCACAAGACAGGGCGGTGCCACCGCTCGTTCGCCCGCAGGGGCTCGCTCGCACAACGGAATCGGCAAGTCGCCGGCCCGTTCCATCGACGAAGCTTGCAGACAGCCGCACCGCAGCGTGATCCAGTGGCGTGGTGCGAACGGAGGCGGTGATGACGTAGTCGCTACCGGGCACCGCCGGCAGAGCGCCCACGCGCAGGAATGCCCCCGCGTATGCCGCCGTCCAGCCCCAGGAAAAGGCTGTATCTGCCGCTGGTGCTTTGCCGGTCGTCGTACCGAACTTCCGTCCAGGAGGCGTATCCCGGTGTCTCGACCAACTGCTTGTGCATCGGCACACGGGTGAAATTCACGTCACCAACGCCGGCAGTCCGCCCGATGGCATACCAGTCGATCGGCAACCGTTCAAACTCGCCCACGTACCTGCCGTTGATCGTCTCCTCGAAGTCATAACACCGCAGCAGCCGCCGGTCTTCCGCCGGTTCGGCGGAAACAGGAGGTTCGTCAGCAATCGCAGGTTCGTCAGCAACCGCCAGAGTCGCGACACCAGGCAGGGTCAACAGCGCAGCCGACAGAAAGCATGCCCGCAAGTGATGCATGCTTCCGTTATCGGAAGCGTGTGGATCGGGGCTGTACGAAATCCTGTCTACAACGCCGCCAGACGCTGTGCACGGTCGACGGCGATGATCGCGTCCACCATTTCGTCGAGTTCGCCATTGAGAATGGTCTGGAGGCCGAAGGACCGATCGAGACGGTGGTCGACGACGATGTTCTCCTTGAACCGATACGTACGGATGCGTTGCGACCGCTCGCCGGAACCAATCATTTTCGAACGTGTTTCGGCGCGTTCGGCGTCCTTGACTCTCTGAAAATGATCCCAGACTCGGGCCCTCAGTAGTTGCCACGCGCGCTGTCTGTTCTGGTGCTGGCTCTTCGACTCCTGCATTCTCACTTCGATGCGCGTGGGCAGATGGATCATGTGCACGGCGGTGGCCACCTTGTTGACGTTCTGGCCGCCCGGACCCTGCGCCGTCGTGACGTGGATCTCGACATCCGACTCGGGCAGATCAATCTGAACGGTCTGCGGCTCGGGCAGGACGGCCACCGTGGCCGTCGAGGTGTGGATCCGGCCCTGCGACTCGGTCTGGGGGACGCGTTTGACGCAATGCACACCGCCCTCATACCCCAGCGCCTGCCAGACCCCGGCCCCCTGGACGCTCGCCACAAGATTGCGCACGCCGCCCTGCTCGCCCTGTGACGCATCCAGCGTACTTACGGTGAATCGCTTACGCGCCGCGTACCGCTGGTACATCTCGATCAGGTCCCCCGCCCACAGCGCCGCTTCGGCACCACCAGACGCCGCGCGAACCTCCAGGATCACCGACCCGATCGTCAGATCGTCAGCGGTAACCAGTTCGTCGGCGATTTCATCCAGAAGTTTCCGGGCCTGAGGTTCCAGAGTGCTCATCTGCTGCCTGGCCAACTCGACCAGCTCGGCATCCTCATCCTCGGAAATGATCTGATTGGCCTCGTCAATGTCGGCGCGACATTGACGGTAGGTACGATACCGCCCGACCAGGTCGGCAAGGGCGGCGCGCCGGATACTCACCTGGCGTGTCAGGTGGTGATCCGCCATGACCTTCGGGTCGGTCAGCTCCAATTCGAGCGAGTCGTACTGAGACGACATCTGCTCCAGCTTGGCGATCAGCGTGTCATGGGTTTCAGGCATTGGGGGTCGAGTTGCGAGTGTCAGGTGGCGGCGGCGGACGGTTGATGGCAGCCGCACCCACCGCGCACGAAAAAACCGCAGGCGGGGGAGCCGGCGGTTGTGCCGTTGCGCTCAGCTAGTCCTTCGCTTTACCACGGGCCTTGAAGTAGTCGCCCTGGAACTTGCGCTGGAACTTCTCAATGCGACCCGCGGCATCAACGTACTTCTGTTTGCCGGTGAAGAAAGGATGGCATGCGTTGCAGATGTCCACGTGAAGCTTGGCCACTGTGGTGTGCGTGGTGAACGCGTTGCCACACGCGCACGTGACCTGGCACTCGACGTAATCGGGATGGATGTCGGTCTTCATCGGAAGCTCCAAGATCGGCTGACGCTACGTCGCGCCCCGAGGTCGCGCCCACCGTGCAGAAGGCCTTTTTGCCACCGCCGGTGTAATCCACCATGATAGCTGCGGCTCCGCGTGAATCAACCGCTAGAGCGTTTTCGCCTCGGATGCAGCGTCTTGAGCGTCGGCCAAGTCCGCCAGTACTGGCGGAACAAAGCCAGACGCGGCTGCAGGCAGCTCAGGATGCTACGTTTGGATTCAAACTGCTCTAACCCCACCAATTAAACGACTCGAGATGACTGCCACGGGCCAAGCATCCGAGATGGACGTCTGCCTGAACGGCCGTATGGTTCACTACGACCGGGCCAGGATCGCTCACGACGACGCGGGGTTTCAGTACGCAGTCGGACTCTTCGAGACCATGGCCGCCCGGCACGGGCGAGTTTTTCGCCTCGATGCCCACGTAGCGCGTCTTCTGCACAGCGCCGACGAACTGGGCATCGCCGCGAAGCCCGACCCCCATCGGCTGCGTGCCGCAGTGGAACGCACGCTCGAGCACAACCGGCTCAAAAATGCTCGGGTACGTCTTACGGTCACCGCCGGACGCCTCTCGCTTCTGCAGACGCCGACGGGAAAGCCCCCACCGCCGACGAGCCTCGTCGTGGCCACGCCACCGTCACACTACGATCCGTCACGATTCGAGCGGGGCAGTGTGGTGACGGTGACCCCCGCCGCGGCCAACCCGTTCGACCCGACGTGCGGCCACAAGACCCTCGCGTACTGGCACCGCCTGCACTCGCTACGCGAGGCCGCGGCGGTCGGCGCCGACGAATCGATATGGCTGACCACCTCGAATCACCTGGCCAGCGGTGCAGTGAGCAATATCTTTCTAGTCCACGACGGCAGATTGCTGACACCATTCGCCCACGGCGAAGAGGTCGCCGGTGCGCTGCGGGCCGCCGTCCTGCCGGGCATCACACGGGCCGCGGTGATCGAGATCGCCGAATCCAGAAGCCTGTCCGTCCAGCGGCGCACGCTCGACGTCAACGACCTGCTGGAGGCCGACGAGATCTTCCTGACCAACTCGAGCTGGCACCTACTGCCCGTGACGCGCGTCGAGAAAAAGACCATCGGCGACGGCAAGCCCGGACCGGTCAGCAGGGATCTGCGCGAGACGCTGCTGGATTTGATTGACGATGAAACGCGAGAAGGCGCATCTGGTTAGTCACAAGTCGCAGGTCAAGAGTCGCAAGTCAAGGAGTCGGACTATTTTGGCGCACGCGTTCCGATCAGGGACAGCGACCGATCGCGCAGGACTTGCGACGCGCGGCCGCGGCCGAGGCGACGGGCGCAGACTTGCGATTCTTCGCTGACGTTACGGCGCCCCGGCCGCCGTCTGCTCAGCGATCCGCGCCCTCAGGGTCTGATAGTCCATCTTCCCGCTGCCCAGCATGGGGATCTGCTCGACACGGCGCACCTCGTCGAGCCGCATCACACCCCGAAAGCCCTCATCGTGCAGCAGCGAGTTGGCTTCACGCAGCGTGATCGACTCGGTCGTGAACAGAACCACGTGGCGGCCCGACCCGGTCTCGATGCCTTCGACCGCGACTCGGGGTCCGGCCTCGATCGGTGGATACTGCTGACTCAGCGGTTGCTCGAGGGCCGGCAACGAAATCATCTCGCCACCCGCCTTGATGAACCGTCGCATGCGACCCTCGATGTGTATGAATTTCTTGCGATCAACCCGTGCAAGGTCACCGGTGATGTACCAGCGCTTACCGCCGGTGTCGTGAAACGGATCCGGACCGTCATAACCGTGATAGCCGCCGAACACGTTGGGCCCACAGACCAGCAACATGCCCGTGCGGCCGGCAGCCAGCGGCTTGAGCGTGCCGGGATCGACGACGCAAACTTCAATGCCCGGCAACGGGGTACCGACCGAACCGTGTTTGATTTGACCAGGCCGGTTGCCGCTGATCAGCGGCGCGCATTCGGTAATCCCGTAACCTTCGAGCAGCGCTGCATCGGGCGCTTTGGCGGCCAGGCGATCGTACAATCCGAGCGGGCATTTCTCGGCTCCGACAACGACCAGGCGCAGCGAGGCCAGGTCTGCTGAGGTACTGCGTTCGAGAATGAGGCTGAAAAAGGTCGGCGTGGCGCAGACGATTGTCGGCTTGTAGGCGGCGATCTTTCCGGCCAGTCGGGCGGCGTCCGTCGGATCGCTGTGGTGCACGACGCGACTTCCCGCGAGGATCGGCATCAAGGTGGTCATGGTCAGACCGAAGCTATGGAACGGCGGCAGGAATCCCAGAACCGAGTCGTTGCGAGTCAGTTCGTACGCCTCGAGCACCCCGCTGATGTTGCTCAAGATGTTCCGGTGAGAAAGCGGTACCGCCTTGGGCGCTGTTTCTGATCCGGATGTAAAGAGAATCACCGCGGGGTCGTCGGGGTGCGTGGCCGGCAACGCTCGCCGGATGGTGGCCGGGGCGAAACGTATTTGCAGCAGGCGTCGCAGCAGGCCGCGTCGGCCCACCTTGGCCCGCAAGTCTTCGATCGGCAGAAACTCGGCACCCGCCACCGCCACGTCCACCCGGTCCAGGAATCGTTGCGACGTCACGATCTGTTTCAGGCCGGTGATCCTCGCCGCGTGATCGAGTTGCGCCGGGCCGGTCGTCCAGTTCAGGAGCACCGGCAGCTTGCCGGCCAGCAGGAGGGCCATGTACGCCACGTCCGCCGGCACCGACGCCGGCAGCATCAGACCCACGTTCGTGGCCCGAAGCTGCCGCAGCGGCTCGCTGAGGGCCAATGCGGCCGCCAGGAAACGGCCGTGGGATAACCGCCCTGCAATGTCGTCGGCAGCCACAACGTCATCTGGATGGCTCAGGGCCCTGTGGACAAGGGCCTCCAGGATGGTTCGACCCTTGAGGCTCGCCTGGCCGGGTTGCCGCGGCGGGTCGAACCATCCTGGGGGGGGCGGCGGCGGCGGGCTTCTGTCGGCAAGACCCTCCGCCAATGCTTCGACGTCACCGACGGTCAACGCCACCTGATCAGAGGTGAAACCGAAGCGTTGCTCGACGGCGAGTGAAAAATCTACCCGGTCGAGGCTGTCCAGTCCGAGAGATTCCAGAGTCGTGTCTGCCAAAAGCTCTGCGTCGTCCAACTCACGTTCAAGCTTTTCGGCAAGCATCTGGGCCACCGCGGCGCGCGTACGGTCGCTGACCTTTCTCGTGGCGGACGGTCCGATCACCGCAGGCTGCGGGAACACGAACTGCTTGCGTGCCAGCAAGAAGTGGTACGGCACGTGGGTGGGCGGCTCGGGACCCGGTTCGTTGTACCACTGCTCGAGCAGGCGGTTCACCGAATCGCGGTTCAGGTCAGAGAATTGATCCGATTCGATTCTCTGGATCGTGATGGTCACGTCACGTCTGGGGGTGAAGAAGATCAGGTTGGCCACCAGGACGCCGACACCCCTGGCCAGGCACCGCATCAGGTCGGGCTGTCGGCCGGTGCGGGCATAGCTGAAACTGCTGCCCCAAAGTCCGCGTGTCCGCACGAGCACGACGCTCACCTCGCCCGCCCGGCCCAATATCTCGGCCGGGCTCCTCACTGCTCCTAAAGATTCGAGGTCGCCCCGCCGCGCGCGGCCGGCGGGCCAGAGAATGTGGTTCGTGCCGCACCCGAGTCCGGAAACCACCGCGTCGATCGCCGCCTCGGCCTGCTGCCGGTCTGCGGCACTGTGTCGATCGATCTTCGGTACGGTAATCGCGCCCACGACCCTGGGCAGCCAGGCGATCAGAGGGCTGTTGAACATCGCGGCAAGCAGCAGAGGCCGCGGCTTCAATCGAGGCCAGACGCTGTGCAAAACAAGCAGCGGGTCGACGTACG
>CAUZBA010000017.1:0-18441 GCA_963577635.1 Phycisphaerae bacterium | reverse complement strand
CGACGCGGACACGTCTGTCCAACTCAGCCAGGTCAAACGGATTGCGAAGCGGAATGTCCATTGCGGGCCTCCATGCCAAAGGATTCTCGCTTCACATCATTACAGGGACACGACAAATGCGCAACCTGACAGGCGCCGAACATGCGCGCGAAAATTAATCCGAATGCGTATCACTCACCCCTCCAGCAACCTCAGGACGCGCAGCAGCTCGGCGACCGACCATGCCTGAGCCACGCACCCCACCGGGCGGTGCGGCGGATCGCCCTCGTGGATTTCGTGCAGCTGACCCAGCCCGTCACCACCGAAAAAATGCCACAGCGGCGCCACCGCGACCCGGGCTTCTTCTTTGGCCCGGGGTTCGAACCCGCCGCAACGAAGGATCGCCTCGGCGTACGGTCCGATCAGCCACGGCCAGACCGTGCCGCGATGGTAAGCCGCGTCGCGATCGAAACGTGAACCGGAATACCGGCCTTGATATTCAGGGTCATCCGGTGGCAGCGTCCGCAGGCCGAATGGTGTCAGGAGACTCTGGCGCACCACGCGCAGGACGCTGCGCTGCCGGTTGGTGGACAGCGGCGAATGGGGCAGGCTGACGGCGAAAATCTGGTTCGGCCGAAGCGCCGCATCGGCCCGGGTCCGGCCTTCCTGATCGATGGTCACGTGGTCACGCAGGGCGCCACGGCTGCCGTCCCAGAACGTGTCGTTGAACGATTGCCGCACCTGGGCCGCGAGCGTTCGTAGACGCTCGCAAAGCGCCGGGTCGCGGTCTACGGCCAACTCGCCGATCCCGACCAGGGCGTGGTACCACAGCGCGTTGATCTCGACGGCCTTGCCGTGGCGAGGCGTGAAGGCCACGCCCTCGATCGCCGCATCCATCCAGGTCAATTGCGAAGTCGCGGAACCGGCGACCACCAGGCCGTCGCCGTCGACGCCGATCCCATCGGGCCGGTCAGGGTCGGGACGCGTGCCGCGAAGATAGCTGTCGATCACTTCCCGTGCGGCGTCGCCCAGCCAGCCATCCCACGTTGCCCGGTCGCCCGTGGCGTGGAGGTACTGCATGGCCACATTCGCGAACCAGAGGCTGGCGTCGACCGTGTTGTAGTGGGCCGCCTGGTCGTCGTAATCGTCGAATCGATTCGGCACCAGGCCGCCACGCATCGACGAAGCGAACGTGCGGAGCGTCGCCTTGGCTTCCTCGAAACGCCCGGTCGCGAGAAGCAGGCCCGGAATCGCAATCAGCGCGTCGCGCCCCCAGTCGGCGAACCAGGGGAACCCCGCAAGGATCGTGGTGCTTTGCTGGCGAGCAACACACCGTTCGACCACGAAATCGTCCGCGGCGATCAGCAGCGCCGCGCCGCCGCGACGGTCCTGGCCGTTGAACTGCGGCGCGGGGCGCATGGTGGCAAGGTGTCGATGCCGCGCGGTGGCGTCCGGGCACGGTTCGACGGGACGCCGGCCCAGCACCGCGCTGACCATCACCTCCGCGGCTTGCGAGGCATCGAGCGTGACTTCGAATCGGCCCGGCACGAAGCCGTCCTCCGCATCGGCCTCGCCGCGCTCGGCGTCGATCGAATAGACCATCGCGTACCACCAGTCCGGCGCGTCCTCCCACCGCCCCGAGGGGCAATGGAACGTGGCCGCGACATCGTCACGCGACACGGTGACCGAATCCGCGGCGCCGTCGGTGCCGAACACGCACGACGTTGAACGGCTGGTCAGGCTATGGAAGTCGCGCAGCGTCAGCATCGGGCTGAGTGTCAGGACGGCCCGGCCCCGCAACCCTTCGACGCGATAGCGCAGCGTGATGGCCTGCTGCTTCCAGTGAATGTTGAGCCATCGCGTGAATCGCACGCTTCGGTGCTCGTAGTGCCACGTGGCGGTGGTCCCCTTTTCGAATCGTCGCAGCAGGCGCGAACCCTGCGGCGAGTCAATCGGACGGCCCGAGCTGTCACGGAAGCGGCACGTGGCGAATTCCAGGGCGGTGCCGTCGGCGAGGACCAGCCGCTCCAGCATCTGGTTCAGGACCACGACACGTCCGACCGGCGGGCGGGTGGCCGCCACGAACAGGCCGTGGTAGCGCCTGGTGTTGACGCCCAGGACGGTGCCCATGGCGTACGCGCCGGTACCGTTGGTCAAGAGCCACTCGCGACCGACCAGATCAGCGGCCTCGCCGGCGACATCGATGCGATGTGTCGTCCAGGGATCGTTCATGACCGGCAGCACAAGACGGCGCCGCAGCTTCGGGACGACCCACCGGGCGCGGTGCCGATTCTAGCCTTCAGTACACTACGGCGACGATGGATCACCTCTGCGACACCGCGGGTCGTGGCGGATGCGTGCTGTTCACTGCCTTCGAGCCCAGCGGTGACCTCCTTGCAGCGCCGGTGATCGAAACGCTGCGCCGCCAACACCCCCAATTGGACATTTGGGCGTTCGGTGGATCGAGGATGCAGGAGGCGGGCGCCACGCTCCTCGACCAGACCACCGACCGGCCGGTCATGATGGGCCACGCCATCACTGAGGCGTGGCGCCACCGGCAACGGCTGCGTCGTCTGCGACGGTTCCTGGCCGAGCATCGTGTTGCGGCCCTGGTCCCCGTGGACAGTCCCGCGGCGAACTGGTCGATCTGCAAGCTGATCCGCCGCCACGCGCCGGCGGCGAAGATCGTGCACCTTCCGGCACCACAGGTCTGGGCGTGGGCAGGGTGGCGCGTGGCGCGGCTCCGCCGCCTGACCGATCACGTCCTGTGCGTTCTTCCGTTCGAGCGCGACTGGTTCGAACAACGCGGCATCCGGTCGACGTTCATCGGACACCCGATCTACAACGAACAGGGTGACCGCGCTGCGACCGATAAACGGATCGACCCGCCTGCCCCGAACGGAACGTTCAAGCTGGCATTGCTGCCCGGTTCGCGCCCGGGCGAAGTCAGCGCCAACTGGCCGACGATGCTCGAAACCTACCGTGATCTGCACACACGACACCGCGATCTGGTCGCTCTGGTCGCCGCAGCCGATTCGTCGATCGCGCAGCGTATCACCAGCTTGACGAGGCAACTGGGCGAGACATCGGCACCAAGCCGGAACCTGGACCTTCGCGTCGGGCAGACGGATGCAGTCCTTGCCTGGTGCGATGTCGCCCTGATCGTGTCGGGCACCGCGACACTCCAGGCCGCGGCCCACCGCACGCCCATGGTGGCGCTATTCAAGGTCAGCCGGTTGGCGTGGCATCTCGCGGGCCGTTGGATCGTTCGCACCCGCCCGCTGACGCTGCCGAACCTGATCAGCGAGGCAAACGGAGACGGCCCGGTGATTCCCGAGCTGGTGCCCCATCTCGGTGGGGCCGGTCCGGTCACCGGCGCGTTGGAGTCGTTGATCGTCGACGCCAAGGCCAGGCAACGTCAGATCGACCTGCTCGATCGGGTCGGGCAGAGCTTCAGGGGAACCCAATTCGCGCAAGCCGCGTGCCGCTGCCTTCTGGCTGAGATCGAGGCACCGCGGGACGCCGAAACAGGGGTCGGCGATCAGACCGGGATCGGTGGAAACCGGACCGGAGCCGCAGGTCAACAGGCGACCCCCACAACGCTGCCCCCCACCGGCTGACCCCTGGCCGAGCACACCAATGATCACCGAAAATCAGCAGTTCCCGGCCGGATTTCTGTGCCAATGAGCACAAAAAAAGCGCCCCGGTGAGCCGGGACGCTTTGACTGATTTTCGCTCCGTGGCGCTGCTGTGCGTGTTCCGAGGCCCGCAAATCTATTGTGTTTCGGAGCAACCGATCGCGGGCATACGTACGGTGCGTGTGGCCGGCTCCGTCTCCTGACGGGTGGCCGGCCCATCGCATTCGAGATCACATCTTCTTCTTGCGACGCTTCTTTCTTTTCTTCTTGGTGGTCGTCTTCTTCTTGGCAGCCTTCTTCTTGCCGCGCTTCTTTGTCGCCTTCTTCTTGGCAGCCTTCTTCTTGGCAGCCTTCTTCTTGCCGCGCTTCTTTGTCGCCTTCTTCTTGGCAGCCTTCTTCTTGCCACCCTTCTTCTTGGTGGCCTTCTTACGTTTCTTCTTAGCCATGGGCATGGATCCTTTCAACACGCCAGCGGAGCTTGGTGGTACTTTATAGTACCACCTAAAACCATGTCAACCGAGTTCTATCGAATCCGGTAAAAATTTTATCGGCTACGTTTGCCCGCCTGCTTGAGACGAATTGCGTTTGTCACGCCAACTCGAGACCGCGCAGCGAGCGTGTGGAGAGGACGATCACGACTCGAGTGACATGACACGTCGGTGGATTTCGCGCCGGCGCTGAGGCGCCGAACAACCATCATGGCGCGTCGATTGAGGCCGATCTCCAAGGTCGATGTGTCCGAAATTCCGTAAGCGACATCGCCGACCACGCCCTTTGCCGTGGCAAGTTGAAAATGTGGCCAAATACGTTCATCTTCGCAATTTACGACTCTGATCGCCGCCGGAACGACGCACTACGACGCACCGTTCGAATCCGGTTGGCGCCGTCCCGCGCAGCAGACCAACATGGCCACGGCCACGGCGAACGTGAGTTGCCATGGAAACGCGATTGGCTGCTCCGCGTACCGGCGCATCCGATCGCGCAGCGATACGGCATCGAGTCCCGACGCCCATTCAGCCAGAGCGTTGCAGGCCGGCTGCCAAAAATACGGTTGCATGAACATGACCATCAGAAATCCACACAGAAGCGCCGCGATGACGGAATGGTTATTGCCACGTCGCGTGAGCAGAACCGACAGGAACACGGCCACCAGCCCGGCGTACGCGAACGTCATCACCAGCAGGGCGAAATCGATCAGCGGAACCTTGGTTTTCCCCTGCCAGAAGACGCAAAAAGCCGCGAAACCGCCCACGAAAACCCCCGAAATCGCGACCGCGGCGCGACCCGCCCAGAGAAAATGGCGCTCGCTGCGGTCCGGCCTGCGGCGGCGATAGAAATCGCTGATGAACGAACTACCCAGCGCGTTCAGTGCCGAATTCAGGCTCGAAAGCCCGGCCGCCATCAGGCCGGCCATCATCAGGCCACTGAAGCCGGGCGGCATCTCGCGAAGGATGAACACCAGGAAGACCTTCAGGTCGTCCGGCATGGCATAGTCGGGTCCGGCTGCACCCATCAGTTCCGGACACTGATAGAGGACCCACAGCAGCAGGCCAACGGCCATGAACAGCAGCGTCACGGGGATGCCGATGAGGACCGCACCGATCATCGACCATGCCCCGCTCGCCGCTGATCGGCACGTCAACATCCGCTGCATGGCGTCCTGATCGGTGCCGTAGAATCCGAGGTTCAGAAGTGTGAAGCCGAGCATGGCGGTCCACAACGTATAGTTGTGCGTCAAGAACTCGTAGGGATCGCCATCGCCCGCACTCTCGAAACCCGTCGTCAGCACCTGAAGCTTGGATGAACCGTCGGCCATGCCGTGCCGCCACGCGTCGACGAGCGCCCCAGGCGAAACGGGGATGCGCTGCAGCAGCACGACGAGCGCGGCAACTGCCGCGCCGATGTAGACCAGCGCCTGGATCACGTCGGTCCAGATAACGCTTCGGATCCCGCCCGCCAGCGTGTAGAGAATCCCGACGACGGTCATGACCGCGATCGCGATCACGACCTGCGCCGGCTCGATGTCGCCGAACAGAATCATCGCGCCCGCCAGGCCGCCCATGAACAGGCGGGCGCCACTGGCCATGACCCGGCCGACCATGAACATCCAGCTCGCCGCCACCCGCGCCGGGCCGCCGACACGCACCTCGAGAAGTTCGTAGACCGTCGTGGCCCTGCACCGGTAGAGCACGGGGATGAAGACGACCGCCACGATCACGGCCGCCAGAATCTGACCGATGTTGGCGGAGAGATAAGTCAGGTTCCCCTGATAGGCGCTCTGCGGTGCCCCGATGAATGTCGCGGCCGACTGGGCGGTGGCCAAGACCGAAATGGCCACGGCCCACGCGGGCATGGTGCGGTTGGCCAGGAAATAATCGGTCGTGTCCTGCTGCTTGCGGCGTGCCAACCAGACACCGCTGACCGCAAGCAGCAGAAAGTAGCCCACCAGCACTAGCCAGTCGGCCCATCCGAAACCAATGTCGCCGACCATTTCGCCCGGCATGGCACACGTACAGGATCACCCGGTGCTTCGGCTATGCTAATCGCCGCATGTCTGCAAAGCGCAAGAAGTCGTGTCCTGTAAGGGCCTCGTCGGCCAAAGATCGTGCGAGCCGTTCGCCTGCAAGGAGGTCGAAGCAGGCGACCCCGCAGCGGGTCGTCGATGCAGACCGACGCAGCAAGCGGGCAGCGCAGCCGATCGACGCCAGAGGCACTTGCGGGAGGCGGCTGCAGCCCAGGACCATCGCCGGCTGCATGACCGGCACGAGCCTTGACGGCCTGGACGTTGCCCTGGTGGAGATCCAAGGAAGCGGACTCGACATCTCCGCGTGCTTCAAGGGTCTGGTCAGCCGCCCCCTGGGCGATCTGGGCCCGGTGCTGCTGGAGTTGTCCCGGGGTGCCGCCGCAACGCCTATTCAGAACATGCGGGCCGCGCGTGAGTTGGGTCTCCTGCACGCCGGCGCGGTCGCCGACTTGTGCGCTGCGACCCTGCCGGCCGGTGCGACACTCGATCTCGTCGTCGCCCACGGGCAGACCATCTGGCATGAACCCGGCGATCCGTCGGCCGCGAACGGCGGGGCCGGCCGCGTGAGCTGGCAGCTTCTCGACCCGTGGCCGATCGTGCGGCAACTGGCCGTGCCCGTGCTGCACGACCTGCGCCAGGCCGATCTGATCGCCGGCGGGCAGGGAGCGCCCATCACGCCCCTGGCCGACTGGGTGATGTACCGCCAACCGGGTCAGCATCGGTTCGTCGTCAACCTCGGCGGCATCTGCAACTACACGGAGTTGCCCGCGGGCTGCCGGCCGCAGCAGATCCAGGGGGGCGACTATGGCCCCTGCAATCTTCTGATCGACGGCCTTGTCCAGAAATGTTTCCCCGGCCGGCGTTACGACCGCGACGGCGAGATCGCCGCCAGCGGACGGCCGAACGATTTCGTTGACCGTGTGCTGCGAACGCAAGAGACCTTTCTATTGACGGTCGAGAAGTTCGATCGGCAGCGGGCCACGCTCGGTCGCGAGGACATCACCGACGACTTCATCGAGCTGCTCGTCCGACAGGCCGCGGGCGATCTGGCCCCGAACGACCTGATCGCCTCCGCCGTCGAATGGGTGGCTCGCAGAGTCGCCGCCTGCGTGAGCGGCGCCCCGTGTCCCGCGGAGGTCCTCATCGCTGGCGGCGGCACGCACAACCCCTATCTTGTCGATCGAATCCGAGCGTCCTTGAAATCGACCGATCGCCTCCTGCTGAGCGACGAAGCCGGCGTTCCCAGCCAGGGCCGTGAAGCGGCGGCCATGGCCGTCCTCGGCGCTCTGTGCCAGGACCGAATCGCGATCACACTCCCTCAGATCACCGGCGCCGATCGACCGGGCACGGCCGGACTCTGGTCGTTTCCGTAACAACGCAAGCTAAGATCACCCCATGTCTTCTTCGGCGTCGACACCGCCCGACCGCGGTCACCTGCTGACCGAGCAGAGACTGGATGAGTCGAGCGACTTGGACCGGCTGGGCATCGAAGAAGCCCTGAAGCTCATCAACGATCAGGACGCGCGTGTTGCCGCCGTGGTTCGCGGCGCCATCCCGAAGGTCGCGGCCCTGGTGGCCGCGGTCGTCGAGGCGCTGCGTTGCGGTGGGCGCTTGATCTACCTTGGCGCCGGCACATCGGGACGTCTGGGTGTGCTGGACGCCAGCGAGTGCCCACCGACTTTCCACAGCGACCCCGATCAGGTGATCGGGATGATCGCCGGTGGCGACGCAGCCCTGCGCCGCAGCAGTGAGGGGGCCGAGGACGACCACGGCGGGGCCGCGTCACAATGGCAACGCCTGGCTGTCGGTCGCGACGATGTGATCGTGGGGATCGCCGCCGGAGGAACCACGCCGTACGTCCTGGGCGCCCTTCGTCTGGCGAGGCAGCGCGGCGCGATCACGGCGCTGATCTGCTGCCTCGACCACGCCGACACCACCCCCGCGCAGGAAACGCCGCCCCAATCAACCGGAGGTTCTCAGGTACCGGTTGATCATCTTATACGCCTTCCGGTGGGGCCTGAGGTCGTCACCGGCTCAACCCGCATGAAGGCGGGCACTGCGACCAAGATGGTCCTCAACATGATCAGTACGGTCTCGTTCGTGCAATTGGGCAAAGTCTGGGGGAACCAGATGGTTGACCTGCGCGCGACCAACAACAAGCTGCGCGACCGCGCGGCGCGGATCATGATGGAGCACTGCCCCGATCTGGCCGGATCGCGCGACGCGGCGCTGCGTCTGCTGGACGAAGCGGACGGCCGAGTGAAACGTGCCCTGGTGATGGCGCGCCGTGCGGTCGACGCCGATGCCGCGCAGAAAATGCTTGACGAAAAGGGAGGAAGGCTTCGGGAAGTAATAGGGAAAGCGACGGAGCGACGAAGGGGTCGTAGCAGCGACCCGTGACGTTAGGCTGCGCCAAAGACTAAATGCGCCCTCGGGCAATCGTCATTTCGTCTTCACAAACCGAGAAAACCCACGACGACCACCCCTTCGTCGCTCCGTCGCTCCGTCGCTTTGCCTATCCCAACTCATCCAGAATCTCCTGCGCCAATTTCTTTTGATGCGGATCGTGCAGACGTGGCATCGCCCGGTTGACCAGTTCGCGGGCCCGCTGTCCCCGGTCGAGATAGCGCACATAGATCAACGCCAGGATCAGCTCGACCTGCTCGTGCTGGGCATAGCTGCCATAGGTACTCAGAAAGGATTCATAGGCCCCAGCGGCAAGATCGTACCGTTCGGTCACCATCAGTTGATTCGCCAGATCTAGCTGGTGCTGCTGGCTCATGACCTGGTTCGGATCAGTTTGCACCAGCTCGACATACCGGTCGGCGGCCGACGACAGATCGTACCGATTCAGATCGTCGACCACCTTTTCGCGAAGCCGCATGGTCTGTTCCTGCTCGGCACTGGACGGCGCATCGGCACCCGCCTTTGCCGTTGGGCCCGAACCCCCGCCTTCCCACGGCTGGTACCCGCTGCGCGTCAATGCCTTGAATTTGGCGCGGCGCCGGCGCTGCTCGAGCAGCGTCAACAGGTCGTACGGCTCTCGCGAAAGCAGACGCGACCACAAAAGACACATCCCGACCGCGAACCCGCAGACGTATCCAGACAGGTGGGCGAGATAGGCCACGCCACCCATCCCCGCGAGCTGATAGACAAGATCCAGCCCGACCTTGAACAGAATCAGGATCATGCTGGGCAATTCGAACGACCCGATGAAGAAGTACCAGTAAACGAGCGTGACGTTGCTCAGGGGGAACAGCGCCAGGTAGGCGCCGGTGACTGCCGCAACAGAGCCGCTGGCGCCGAGCACCGGAACGTCGTTGACCAGTCCGTGACCAAGCCCGGCAATGACCCCGCCGGACAGATAGAACGCCAGATAAGCCACCTTACCCAGACGATCCTCCACGCTGTTTCCAAAGACGTACAGGAACAGCATGTTGCCCAACAGGTGCATCAAGCTGCCGTGAAGAAACTGGTAGCCGACATAGTGCACCAGCCTCGGCGAGGTCGGATCGAGCATGAATCGATCCACATCCACGGCGCCCTGAACGGTCATCGCGAACACGATCGTGTTGACGGCGATCAGCGAGATGTTGACCCACGGCGTATGGCGCAGCTGCCGGTCGGTGCGGATGGGAAAAATCATTCGCTGGAGTTCTTCCCACGAGGGGGCAAGGCGAAGGCCGGGTCCGATCGTCCCCGGACGATCCGGGCTCAGCGGACCGTCCGGGCCGCGACATTCATACGGCCGCAGCGTCTTGATGGACGCCGTGCGTTCGTGACATTGTGGCGCCAGGTCATTGTACAGGAGTCAAAATAGGCAATTTCTTCCCGGGATGTGGTACGCACGATCGATTTTTTCTGCCTGACAGGGCTATTATCGGACCACCAGCGCGGACGACCTATACCAGGTGAATCCGGCGTCGGGCGCCATCACGGCCGTGGTCGACAACAACCAGCAGGGTGGTTTAGGCGCCACCAGCCTCAAGACCGAGGCCCTGGGCTGGGACCCGTCAGCAGACCGGCTCATCGCGTCTGACGACAACGCCAACCTCTTTCCCAGCACACGCTTCAGAACGGCAGCAACGTCCCCCTCGGCTCGCTACCGGGGCTTACCGACGTGGAAGGCATCGATTTCGTGCCCATTGCCCAGTCGACGCTTTCGATCAGCGACGATCCGGTGATCAAGTCCGAGGGCGACAGCGGTGCGACCGTGTTCACCTTCGCGATCACGCTGTCCGACCCGATCGGTTCGAACGTCGTCGTCCAGGTGGATACGGCCAACGGCAGCGGCACCACGGCGGACAACGACTACACCGACGTCAGCCAGCAGGTCACGTTCACCCCCGGCGGGTCGCTCACGCAGAACATCAACGTCCTGGTCACCGGCGACACCAAGGTCGAGCCTGACAAAGACTTCACTGTCGGCATTAGCCTGGATTCGGGTTCGAACATCGTCCTCGGAAACACGACGGCGACCGGCACGATCCTCAACGACGACAGCGTCACCGTCGACGTGCGGCAGCTCGGCGGCAACGGCGCCACGCTGCCCGAGGGCGACAGCGGCACCACCGGATTCTCGTTCGAGGTCGCGATCTCCAACCCGATCAGCTCGGACGTCGTGGTTCAGGTTAACACCGTCGACGGCAGCGCCACCGACGCCGACAACGACTACGAGCCGCTGAGCCAGACCATCACGTTCACTCCGGGCGGGTCGCTCACGCAGAGCTTTGATGTCCTGGTCAACGGCGACACCACGGTCGAGCCCGACGAAGACTTCTCGGTCGACCTGAATCTCGTCAGCGGCGACGGCTCGGCCACCGGCGCGATCCTCAACGACGACGACGTCACGATCGACATCAACGAGTTCGGCCTCAACAGCGCCGATCAGGACGAGGGCAACATCGGTCCGACCTCGTTCACCTTCGAGGTCACACTGTCGGATCCGATCACGTCGGATGTCCAGGTGCGGGTGATGACCCAGGACGGCACGGCGACGATTCACAACGACGACAACCCCCTGACGCTGGCGGCGCCGACGATTATGCTCCTGGACGCCAGCGACACGCTGCCACTCGGCGACGGGATTACGTCCGTCAACGAGTCGGCTTTCAAGGGAACCGGTGCCGAGGGCACCACGGTGATTCTGTTCGCCAATGGTGAACCCGTGGGTTAGGGCATCGTCAATTCCGACGACAGCGACGGCGTGCCCGGTGACGGCCTGGGCCTCTGGGAGATCACCTCCGAGCCGCTGGTCGACAACGTCTACACCTTCAACGCCGTGCTCCAGGACGACGCGGACCAGATCAGCGATCCCTCGGAATATTTTCCCCTGATCATCGCCACCGATTTCGGTTTCTTCGTCGATCCGATCACGGGCGCGGTCACGCTCAAGGGCAAAAACGGCGCCGACGACCACGTGACGCTGTCGCTGAATAACGGCGACGTCGTGATCGACTGGCTGCACCCGACGCTGGGGCTCATCTCCCAGAGCTTCCCGGTCGCCTCCTCCTGATCGACGGCTTCGCGGGCAACGACACGCTGACCGTTGACGTCGACGGCACCGGCCTGATCCCCGTCCCCATCACCTTCAACGGCGGCAGCTCGTTCGATGCCCTGACCGTGACCAGCACGCCGACCGACGGCGTCGACGAGGTGATCTTCACGCCCGACCAGACCGGCGACGGCGGGCGACTGGTCTACGAGGACGCGCTGGACAACGTCCTGATGGACATCGACATGGCCGAAGTCGAATCGATCCTCGACCTGCTGCCCGCGGGCCAGTTGACCGTCAACGGGACCAACGGGCCCGAATTCCCCGGCGAGCTGAACCTCGACACGGGAGACGACGACGACATCGAGGTCGTGCTGGATAATCCCGGGGTCGCCTCCGAGTTCAACATCGACGGCGGCGCGCACGTTGCCGGCGACTCATTGGTCATCAAGGGGCTGGGCGGCGACGATCAGTTTGATCTGATCACCCCGGACAAGGTCGTCTTCGGCGATGCCACGGTCAACCCCGTGGATATCGAAAACCTGACGGTGCTCGAGGGCCGGATCCTCGACGCCAAGTTCACGCGGACCGTCGACGCCCGGCGGTACGAGTTCCTCGACTTGGACGGCGACATGGTTTCCGTCTTTTTCGCCAAAGAGGGGTTCGGTGATGTCACGGTCTTCCGCGACGTTACGCTTAGCCGCGAGGCTGATATCCGCTCGATCGAACTCAACCTGACCGAAGAGCGCGTTGGTTTCCTGAGCGTGAAGGTCAAGAAACCCCGGGGCGGCGAAACCGACGGCGAGACGTCGATCGGTCACATCTCCGGCACGGGCATCGGGAAGGTTCTTGCAAAGACTTCCGACCTCGTCCACGGTGTGGACATGGGCGGCGTCGGAACATTCCAGATCGACGACATCCGCGATGGTGCGGCCCTGAACTTCAACAGCGCCGAAACCGGCCTGAAGATGAAGATGACGGCCGACAAGATCGGCACCGACGTCGAGATGGTCCTGAATCAGGTCCTGGCCAACATGAAGGTCACCGAGTCCGTCAAGGACGGCCTAGTCGAGGCCAAGCAGATCGGCAAGGTGCTCAGTGTCAACGACTTCGGCGCCGACCTGGTGACCACGCGATTCCAGGACTTCTTCAACATGGGCATCGCCAAGATCCTGGTCAAGAAGGGCGGCCTGAAGTCACACATCGAGACCGATATCCTCGGTACGGTCTTCGTGAACGGTGGCGACGCCGAGCTGACCGTGGACATCCTGCTGGATGCAGTAACGCTTGCGGCGCAAAGTCGATTCGGCCTGGAGGCCGTTCAGGCCATCAAGGTCGCCGGAGGGAGCCTGGTGAACTCGACATTCAACCTGCAACCCGGAACGTTCATGAAGAGCCTGCAGGTGACGGCGAAGCGCGGCGTGGGCGGCGATCTGGTCGGGCCCACGACGCTCAACGGCGACCTGATGACCGGCAAGTTCGGCAAGGTGGACACGCCGCCGTTCATGCTCAACGGGACGTTGCTCAAGCAGCTGACCGCGACCGAGGCCTGCGACGCGGACGCGATCATGACCACCGGCAGCGACGGGATCATCACGATCCTGGACATCGCCGAGAAGGCCAAGATCAAGTGCGCGTGAGCAGCGCCGACCGCGATTCGATTTAATCGGCCTGTGGTGTCTGTTCCGCGACCACGACGCCGGCGTGCTGCTTGCTGGCCTCCATGCACAGCCCCAGGCCGATCAGGCCGACGCCGAGCGTCCCTAGCGGGCCGCAGAAGACCACGCCGTTACCGGGCCGCATGGCCACGTAGAGGGCCAACGCGGCGACGCACATCCACGCCGCCAGGTTCAGGATGGATTTCATCGTTGCCTCCGTTCCGTATGACCCTGGAACGGATGAACCGGACGATATAACTTCGGCGGACGCAAACGAGATGAGAAATGTTTCTGCTTCTACGCGGGATTGTGCCGGCACAACCGGAACGGTTGAAGATCTGCCGACAGCCGCACGTCGCCTGTCTTACGCGTACGGCGCTCCCCTCGGGACTTGTGACTCGCGGCCGACGGCCACGCCGCCCGCGCCTACGGCGCGGTATAGGTCCCCGTGGCCTCGTTGAATCCAACGGCGGCAATCACACCGGACACCGGGTCGTACTCCCAGCCGTCGATAGCCGTGCCGGTGCCGACCGCGACCACCGTGCTGCTGAGCGTGTACTGGTTCACGGGCGACTGAGTGAGATAGGGGCCGAAGTCCGCGGTGGGATCGATCGTGCCGGCGGCATCGGTCTTCTGAAGCAGATTTTCCCACATCTGGGCGAGCGTCGGGTATGTACCCGAGTGCTGAACACGGTAAAACTCCAGCTGGTTTCGCACCGTGCGCAACACGGCCACCGTCGTGGTCGAACGCGTCACCTCGGAGGCGATCGAAAATCTCGGAATGATGGTCAACGCCAGTATTCCGAGGATCACAACGACGATCATGATCTCGACGAGCGTAAAACCGGAGGTCTGCGAAACGCAACCGGGGTGGTGCGACGCGCAAGCGCCACGGCACGATCGTGGTAGCATGTGTTCGCTTCGGCTCATGCGGCATGTGCTTCTCTTACGATGAGGCGCGGGTGCAGCCCGGGCATGACGTATCTTCACATTCCTGATCGGCGGATTCGCGGTCACGCCTGACTCCGAATCCGATAAGTTTCGATTGATTGTCGTTCCATGACCGCCTGGCGCGGTCGTAACGTCTAGAGCGTTTTGAATTCGATCGAGGTGTCGGTCGGCAGGGGCGGTCGCCTGGCGATGACGAGGATCGTCACCATCGCGGTCAGGAGCAGAAACGGCATCGCCAGCATGAAGAGGATCGACCAGAAGTAGCCCCGGGCCAGGCTGCCGCCGCAATCTGCCGGTCATGGTGCAAACGATTCACGCCCCGGGCGCTCCGTCATGGTTCGCGGTTCCGACGGATCAGCGCTCGACAGGGCCGCCGCGATTGCCGGGCGCCGCGCCATCCGAAAGACCCGACCCCATCTGCGGCCTGGACACGCGGACGTGCCGCGTATCGATCGCCAGTAACGGTCGTGTTGGGCCGCTGGATTCCAGCGAGCGGCGCTGTTGCTGCCATTTCCGGCTGAACGCGGCGCGCAGAGGCAGACGAGGCGATCGCAGATCGTACATTTCCCGCATCGCGCAATAGTCCAGAAGATTGAACCGAATCGCGACACGCTGACGCTCGCGCAGGACCGTGAGGTTGACCAGCGCACCGGGGTTTTTTCGCTTCACCATGACGCCGAACGAATTGGTGTCGGCGACCGGCACGCGATCTAGAGACAGGATGACGTCACCGACTCGAAGATGCGCGTACCCCGGAAAGCCCGCCAATACGGCGGTCACACGAACAGCAGGCTCCCGCGTTTCGTCCGGGCTGTCGATCATCACCGGGCGCATGAGAATCCCGATCACGCCGCGACGACCGTCGCGAAATTGGTCAACGGCCATGAGGCGCAGCATATGGTGGCGGGCCACGACGAGCAGGCGATGTCGCTGTTCTTCATCGGTGGCGCGCCGGTACAGGTCGCTGATCGCATCGAGCGTGAGGCTATCGTCCCGCAGCAGGGCGTCCATGGCCGACTGGCGCACGGCGAAATGCGGATCGCCCAGGCGTCCCAGCCGCGTCTTCCCGCCATCGGCCTCGCCGTAACCCACCGCCGACACGGTCAGGGCCGTGGCAGCAATGATCAGCGCCCGGATGGATATGACGCGAATCATGTGCTTCCCAGTCTGCCCACCATGATACTCAAACTTCAGTTTTCCAACGAGCCGATCAACTCGCCGGCCCGATCTTGAATCCAGGCCACCTTGCGTTCGATCATCTCCAGAAACCCAAAACCTTCCATCCGCGAGAACGATCCGGTCGCCGCTATCGGTATCACGCACTCCGCAATCAGCGCCTCGGTCATCAGCAAGGGGATCGCGTCGATCTCGGCCCGGCTCAGCACGCAGGCCGGGTCGGACTCGTACCCTCGAATGAACCTCCTGAACCGGGAGAGGTCGAAGTAATCGGGCCATGCTTCCGGATCGTCACCGCCCCCGACGATCGAAAACTGCAGCGCTCCATTGGCCACATCGAGGATGCGCTGCTGGACCCGCGCGGCGTCATAGTCGATCACGGCCACGACCTTGGTGCCTCGGAAAAGCATGTTGCCCGGATGCCAGTCGCTGTGGACGATCTGGGACGGCCAATCGTCCAGACCCGACTGCCCAAGGCGTTGCGACGCGTCCTCGTAGCGATTTCGCATGGACTTTGCGAGGCGATCAATCACACCGCTGCGGTCGGCGGTCTCCAGCGCCCGCGGCAGCGCTTCCAGTGATGCAAGCACCGACCGCGACGCGTGGTACGACCCCACCGCCGGCTCGTAGCGGGGACGAAAGTCGGCCAGTAGTTTGTGGAACAGCGCCAGAATCTTGCCGGCGTCGGCCGTCGCCTCGAGTGAGCCGTCGTAGCTGGTGCCCTTGATGTACTCGAACAGCTCGTAAGTGCCCTCGTTCCACTGCAGCATCGAATTGTTGTCCTGGCGCGTGCCGATCAGGCGAGGCAGGGGAAAGTGTTTCTCGGCAAGAGCCATCTGCAGCTGGTGGCAGAAGGCGACTTTGAACGGGCCGCTCTTGCCCGGCCCGCGACGTTTGAGCAGGAACCTGCCTTCACTGGTGCGCAGGATCAGTTTCGGCGACTTTCGAGAGCCGCGAGGAAACGCCTTGATCGACTCAATGTTGCCGATGTCGTAATGACTCAGGACAGTCGCCAGCTCGAACGCCGACATCTGCTCGTGCTCGCGACCGCCTGTACCCGACGAAAGTCCCGCCGACGATCCGGACCGGTTGAGGTGTTCCTGATCGTCACTCAATATTCTGGACTTGTTCCTTGATCCGGTCGATCGCGCCCTTCACGATGACGATGGCTCGGCTGATGTCCTCGTCATTCGATTTGCTCGCCACGGTGTTGGCCTCCCGCAGCATTTCCTGGGCAAGGAAATCGAGCGTGCGCCCGGCCGGATCCTTGTCGCTGGCCTTCAAAATCTGGCCCACGTGATTCAAGTGGCCCTCGATCCGAGAGGTTTCTTCGCTGATATCGGCCCGCTCCGCGAACACGGCCACCTCGCGGATCAGGTCTTGCTCGGCCACATTCAACTCCGCACGGGCCATCAACTCGTCCATGCGGCTGCGCAGACGCACGTGGTACTCCTCGACCACCGTGGGCGCGCGACCCGTGATCTTCGCAAGCGAACCGCGGATCACCTCGCAATGCTTCTGTAGATCCGCTGCCAGACTCCGCCCCTCGGTCACGCGCATCTGCACCAGGCGGTCGCAGGCCTGTTGCGCCAGATCCAGCACCGCGGGACGGGAGCGGGCAAGCATCGCGGCCTCATCCTCCGACGGCTGCAACACGCCCGGCATTGCGAGCAGTGCGGTCAGGTCGATGTTGGCCGCGTGACCCTCCTTGGCGACCCTGGCGTGAATCGTCTCCAGATGATCGAGGTAACGCAGAAGGGCCTCGTCGTTGACCCGGTGGGCGGCCTGCGCATCGGGCAATCGCATCTTCACGGTCACGGTCACGGAGCCGCGCGTCAATTCCCTACGCAGGTCCGCTTCCAGTTCCGCCTCAAGGCCTGAAATTTCTTCGGGCAGGCGCAACAGCGCCTTGAAGTAGCGGTTGTTCAGGCTGCGCAGTTCAACGGCGTAGTGAACGCCTTCAACCTGACCGGACGCCTCGCCAAAGCCTGTCATCGAGCGAATCACTGGCCGGCCTCCTGTGGCGGCTGCTCACGCACCGCCGTCACCTGAGCCGCTTTGACCTTCGACGGCATCACCGGCGCCGTCGGAATCCGCATCCGTGGGCGGTGCCGCATCCCCCGCGCCATCATCGCCGGGCTGGGGTGCATCCGGCGCGGACACCGGTGGCTCGGCATCGCTGTCGGTCGGCGAGGTTACCGCGGGGCCAGTGGGCTGGACCCCCTCCTGCTCTGCCTTGATTTTCCAGGTCAAACCCATGGCCAGGGTAAGAAACAAGACGAAGAATCCCACGGTCACCCAGGTCAGCACGTCACCGACCTTCGCACCGAACGCGGTCTGCTGGGCACCGCCGACGCCCCCGAACGCGCCCGCCAGTCCTCCACCCTTGGGCCGCTGGATGAGAACCACCAGGATCATTAAAGAGCAGGCCAGGATAAAGAAGATCGCCATGGCCAGAACGGGCCCGGCCAGATACGACAGCAGGCCGAAAATTGCGGCCAGAATGAGCAGGATGACCAGAAGAACGCCGATGACTCCGAATGGCATGGTTCAATCCCTTAGAGCGGCTTTCGGTTGAGAAGTCATGTGGGGATTCCGTGCAACGTGTCGTGCGCGATCGCGAGAAAGTCGGCCGCTTTCAATGACGCGCCGCCGATCAGCCCGCCGTCGATGTCGTTCTGGGCGAACAGGTCCCGCGCGTTGTCAGGCTTCACCGAGCCACCGTAGACGATCCTCGTCGCTGCGGCGATCGGCTCAGTAAACAGGTGTTGCACCGCGCGACGTATCTCCCGGTGGGCGGACTGGGCGTCGGCGGTGCTGGCCGTGCGACCCGTGCCGATGGCCCACACCGGCTCGTAGGCGATCGTCACCTGCGCCATCTGCTGCGGTCTCACCCCGGCGAGGGCGAAGCAGAGTTGTGCGGTGTTGATCGCGTCAGTTTGATCGGCCTGGCGCTGCGCTTCGGTCTCGCCGACGCAAAGGACGAGTTCAAAGCTGCTGTCCAGCGCCGCAAGCACCTTT
>CAUZBA010000016.1:0-18585 GCA_963577635.1 Phycisphaerae bacterium | reverse complement strand
CGCATCGTAGATCGACTGCCAGATGGAGGTGATCTCAAGCGGGTCGCGCCCTATCAGAAGCTCGACGGGGTTCAGGCTCCAGATGTGGGCGTTGGGCATTTCGATGAACGCTTTGACGACCGTCGGCGGCGCGTCGCACTCACCAATGCCGCTGAGGCCGTCCTCATCGGTGATCCGCACAACCAGCGTATCCACCGTGCCGTCGCACTCGCCACTGGAGTCTCCGGGGATTGCGATCGGCAGCACCTCGACACCGGCGATGTTGGCCATGGACTTTGCCTCCATTTAAGATCGTATCAAGGAACGGATTATGGGCACGCTTGAACAGCAGGTCGTCATCGTGACCGGGGCCGGATCCGGAATCGGCAGGGGGATCGCCCGGATGGCGGCACGCGAAGGGGCGAGCGTGATGATCGCCGAGCTCAATTCCGAAAGTGCTGCGGGCACGGACGACGAGCTTCGCGCGGCAGGCGGCAAGTCAGCGTTCATCGAGACCGACGTCGCTGACGAGGCGAGCGTCGAGGCGATGGTAAAGAAAACCATCGAGACCTTCGGCCGCGTCGATGCACTGGTGAACAACGCAGGCATCGATCTTGAAGGGGAGACGACGGCCTTCAGTACGCAGACGTGGCGGCGGGTCATCGATGTCAACCTCGGCGGCGCCTTTCTGTGCAGTCGGTCGTGCCTGCCGGCGCTACGCAAACAGGGCGGAGCGATCGTGAACATCGCCTCCGTCCACGCGATGTACGGGTTTGCGGGCGCCGCGGCTTACGACTCGAGCAAGGGAGGCATCGTGGCCCTGACCCGCTCGCTGGCGGTGGAGAACGGCCCGCACCAGGTCCGCGTGAACGCCATCTGCCCCGGGTACATCGATACGCCGCTTTGGGAGACATTCCTTGCCGAGGAAGAGGACCCTGAGAAGACCGATCGTCTGACGCGGGAGAGTCACCCCCTGCGCCGAAGAGGCACGCCGCAGGACGTCGCGAACGCGGCGCGCTTTCTGATCAGCGACGAAGCGAGTTGGATCACGGGGACGACGCTGGTCGTGGACGGCGGCATGGGATCGCAGTTTTTTGAGCAGGCGTTTGGGTAGCAGGCACGGAGTCTTAGCAATGCCAACGCTCTTCGGCCGCGACTACACGCGCCAGCAGCTTCATAATCTCACCGGCGACATGAGCCAGCTGGCCTGCGCCCGCCGATCGGAACTAGTCGAGGGCAACGAGCGCGGCGCCGGCCTGATCGAGGTGTTCAACGCGTCGGGCCTCTGCTTCTCGCTGCTTCCGGGGCGCGCCCTGGACATCGCCTCTGCGCACTACAAGGGCATGTCGCTCTGTTTCAGAGGAAACACCGGCGACGTCGGACCCGCGTTCTATGAACCCAGGGGTTTCGGCTGGCTGCGAGGTTTCTTTGCGGGCCTGCTGACCACCTGCGGGATGACCTTCGTCGGGCACCCGGAAGTCGACGCGGAGGAGGAGAACGAAGAGCTCGGGCTGCACGGTCGGCTCTCGCACATCCCGGCCAAGCATGTTCGCGCTCGAGGCGTCTGGGAGCAGGACGACTACGTCATCGAGGTCGGCGGCACCGTGCGCGAGGCGGTGGTGTTCGGAACCGATCTGATGCTGACCAGGCAGATCCGCACCGTTCTCGGCGAAAGGAAGTTACGCATTCACGACCGCGTGGAGAACCTGGCGGCGGCCGAGTCGCCCCTGATGTTTCTTTACCACATCAACCCGGGCTTTCCCCTCCTGGATGCGGGCGCGCGGTTGCTGGTCAACAGTGAACGGTCCACCGCATGGAAGGACGATCGCGAAGTCGGCCGCGAAACTTACGAAACGGCGGCGCCGCCCGGTGACGAGCCGCACGACGAGGTCTACGTCCATCGGCCGATTGCTGACGCGTCCGGGATGGCCGAAGCGGCGCTGGTTAACGAGGCGCTGGGGCTGGGCATCGCCTTGCGTTTTCCGAAGGCGGAAGTGCCTTTGCTGACGCAGTGGCAGCACTTTCATAAGAGGACTTACGTTACCGGCATCGAGCCGGGGAACTGCAGTCCCCTGGGACGTAAATGGAACCGGGAGAACGGAACACTGCAGCGAATCGCGCCGGGCGAGGTTCGCGACTTTCACATGGAGTTCTCCGTGCTCGACGGCCGCGACGAGCTGGCCGCGGCGGAATCGCGGATTCTCGGTTTCAATTGAAGCAGCGCACCCATGGCCCAGCGACCACCAATCCAGGGCGTGTTGCCGGTGTTCCAGACACCGTTTCACGCCGATGAATCGATCGACTTCGAAACGCTGTCGACCGAGATCGACTGGCTGTACGAGCGTGGTGTCGACGGCATGGTGATGGCGATGGTGTCCGAGGTGCTGCGACTCTCCACAGACGAGCGCCAACAGCTTGCCGAATTCGTATGCGGCGCGGGGCGGGAACGCGGCGTCGTGATTGTCAGCGTCGGTACGGAGAACCACCACACGACACGGCGACTCGCCAGACACGCCGAAGATGCCGGCGCCGACGCTGTGATGGCCATCCCGCCCCTGTCGGTCGCTCTGTCTGAAAACGAACTGATCGAATACTACGAACAGATTCTCGGTGCCGTGGCGATCCCCGTCATCGTGCAGGACGCCAGCGGATACGTCGGCCGGCCCATGTCCATCGAGGTGCAGGCCGCGCTGCACAAGCGGTTTCACGATCGCGTCATGTTCAAGCCCGAAGCCGTTCCGATGGGCCCGCGCCTGACATCGCTGAACGAAGCCACTGGCCACGCGGCAAGCGTTTTCGAAGGCAGCGGCGGCATCGCCCTGATGGACAACCACCAGCGCGGCATCACCGGCACCATGCCCGGCGCTGATCTGGTGGAAGCCATCGTCCCCATGTGGCAGGCGCTGGAATCGGGCAACCACGAACGGGCCAGGCGCATTTCGTTGCCCCTGACTGCGCTGATTGCCCTGCAGAACAGCCTCGACGCGTTCCTGGCGGTCCAAAAATACCTGCTCGTCAAGCAGGGCGTCTTCACAAACACGATCGTCCGCGGTCCGGTCGGGTATCAGCTTGACGAGCCGACGCGGGGAGAGGTTGATGGGTTATTCGAGATGTTAATGGATACCGCACGCAGGGACGCAGAAGCACCTAACTGAAATCGCCCCAGCCCAAGACACGGTGTCATGAACCCTTTGCCGGCACGGCCCGAGGCAGATTCGCAGATAAGGTTCCAGGCGCCTTTTTCGTACTGTAAATCAACCCGAAGACGGAGCACCGAACACCTGGTATCACAACAATGTCTTCTCCAGCCGCGAGTTCTGGGCACTGCACGATTCTCAGTGGCTTACATCCATGGACGCCCACTTCCGTTACAACTGGGCCGGAGCCGACGCCGTGCAGCTCAGAACGCCGTAGCGTGGGACGGCAGGACGATCGGGCAGTGGAGCCGATGCATCGACGGTGCCCTCGCCCTGGTCAACCTGACCGGAAAGAACGTGAACTGCCGGTACACGCGGACGAACCTTCAGGAAATCAACGCGTCGCGCGTGGACTCGGTCAATGTCATCGCCAAGGCGATCGCCGCGTGCTCGCGGCCACCGAGAACGCTGGTGCAGGCGTCGACGCTGGCCATCTGCGGCGACGCCGGCGACCTGATCTGTGACGAAACGGCGCCGCCCGGCAGCGGCATTCCCGTTCAGACGGTGACAATGCGGGAGCGCGCCTTCAGTGACAACCCGACACCCGGCACACGCCGCGTCATCCTTCGGATCAGCTTTGCTCTCGATCGCGGTGGCGGGGATCTTGCGACACTCACCGGTCTGACGCGGTGTTTCCTGGGCGGGCGGGCCGGTAGAGGTCGACAGTTCATCAGCTGGATACACACTGAACGAGATGTTCCTGCGGGCCATCGAACGCGAGGACATGGAGGGGATCTACAACGCCACGTCACCGAATCCGGTGACCAACGATCAATTCATGAAACGGTTGCGGCACGTCCTGCATCGACCCTGGGCGCCGCCGACGCCTGCGTGGCTCGTGCACATCGGATGCTTCCTGATGCGCACCGAGCCGGTCCTGGCATTGACAGGGAGGCGCGGTGTACCACGCCGGTTCATGGAGCGGGGTTTCAGCTTCAAGTTTCCCGAACTCGATGAAGCCCTGCACGATCTGTTTGGCGGTAAAGCGTGGGTCCGTGACGGGTGACCGCCCTCGCAAGCGATCAGTGTTGGTACCGTTGACGCCGTGACCGCTATCGCTTAAGATGACTGGACTTGCACCTGTTGCAAGGATCTCCCGAAATCAGGCGTGGTGGGCCGCTGCCGGACGTTTGGCGGCATTTCGATCTTGACAACCTGATCCGCATTTACGAACCAAGGAGACGACGGTGGACAAGGCAAAAACAATCGCCCGAATGGAAGGCTGCTTCGTGGCCGTGCCGACGTATTTCAACGAAGATCTTTCGTTGAATCTCAGTGCCCGAAAAAAGCACACGAAATTCCTGATCGACGGCGGCCTTCGCGAAGGCAACGCGTGTCTGCTGACGACCGGAGCGTCGGGCGACTTCACGTGTCTTTCGGCTGACGAACGGCTCGCCGTGGCCGCGACAACCCTTGAAGAGACGCAGGGTCGCGTCGGCCTGATCGTCGGGGCCCAGAGCGCCAACCAGGCGGAGAGCATCGAAATTGCGCGCGGTGCTGCACGCCTCGGGGCCGATGCCGTTCAGATATCGCCTCCTTATTACCACCCGCACACGACCAAGGACGTCTACGAATACGTTAAGGCGGTCGGCGAAGCGGCGGACATCGGCGTGGTGGTTTACCCGACATTCTGGACGGCAACGCCACTGACCGAAGACGAGATCGAGCAGATGATCGACGACGTCCCGAATATCGTCAGCATCAAGTACGCCGCCCGGTACGCGCTGGAGTTCATGGCGGGGACGCAGCGGTTCTCAAAGAAGGTTTGCGTCGGCGACAACCAGCTGTGCATCATCGACGCGTATCTTTCCGGAGCCAGAAGCTTCAACGTCCACATCTGCAACTTCTGGCCCCAGTGGGGTATCGAGCTGATGAAGCTGCTCGACGAGGGGCAGTACGCCGAGGCCCATGCCCGGGTCATGGACGTGATGCTGCCGTGGTACGAGTTTTACTGGCAGGCGAAGAAGATCACCGGCGGTGAAGGGCACCTCGACAAGATCGCCACGGAGCTACTCGGGTTCGACACGAGCCGCTGCCGGCCGCCCACTCGCGACATTCGCGAAGAGTTCCGCCCGAAGATGCGCGCCTTCATGGAGCGGATCGGCGTCCCCAATATGCAGGTCGAGGCGCAGCCCGCCTAGTGCCGCATCCATTCATTTAGTTTCGTGATTCAATTGGAAAACGCCGAAAAAGAGGACGCAGCTCTTTTGCCGGAACGGCCCTTCGGGTGCTTTGCACAAAAGAGCTGCGTCCTATTTTTCTTCCTCGCCAATGCGAAACTTGCTGAGCGGGGGCGAAGAAGGGCCGGACAAGTCGCACCTGTCTTATCGGTGACCTCTCTGACCTCTGCGGCCTCTGTGGCTAAACTCTCCGCCAGGACACACGCCATGTCACGCAACCGCCTGGCCACGCTGCTTCTCGTGTGCATCATCGGCCTCCTGTTCCTGTGCGGCACCGCTGCGGCGCAGGGTGTGGACGCCCCGACCGCCGTTCCGGATCACGTCCGCGGCCTCGGGTGGTACGACTGGGTCGTCATCGCCGCGTCCGGCGCGGGCATGCTGGCGTTGGGCGGGTTCTACGCACGCAGGCAGAAGACGACATCCGAATTCTACGTCGGCGGGCGCAAGCTGGGGTCGATCGCGGTCGGCATCTCGCTGTACGCAACGCTCCTGAGCACCATCTCTTACCTGGCCGTCCCGGGCGAGATGATCAACAAGGGGCCGGTCATCCTGTGGAGCATCGTCGCGCTGCCCTTCACTTACGTGACCGTCGGCTACCTGATGATTCCCCTGCTGATGAAATATCGCGTCACCAGCGCTTACGAGATCATCGAGCAGCGTCTGGGCGTGGGGCCGCGCCTGCTGGCGGTGCTGCTGTTTCTGGGACTGCGCTTCGTCTGGATGGGACTGATGGTGAACGTAGCCGCCAAGGCCGTGGCGGCGATCATTGTGTTTGACGCGGCCGCCCAGAAAGACCTGGTGCCCTGGATCGTCGTGATATGCAGCATCGTCGCGATCGCTTACACGGCGATGGGTGGATTGCGCACCGTGGTCGTCACCGATGTGGTTCAGTTCGTGCTGCTCATGGGCGGGGCGGTGCTGACGATCGTCGCGATCACGGTTCATATGGGCGGATTCCACTGGTTTCCGACCGAATGGTCGCCGGGCTGGCAGGAGCAACCCGCGTTCAGCCTCGACCCGACCGTTCGTGTGACCGTAATCGGCACGATTCTGTCGGTGTTCCTCTGGTCGGTCTGCACGGCCGGTTCGGACCAGACGGCCGTGCAGCGCTTCATGGCGACCGGTGGCGCCAAGGCGGCTCGCAAGTCGTACCTGGCCAACGTGGTGGTCGGCGCGGGCAACTCCATCATCCTGGGTCTGGTCGGCTTCGCGCTGCTGGGCTTCTACGGCAGCAACGAACAGTTCATCCTGGGGGAAGGCGGCCTGGCGCAGCAGGGGGATCAACTGTTCCCGCAGTACATCGCCCACTTTCTGCCGCCGGGCATCGCGGGGCTGGTCGTTGCAGCAATGTTCGCGGCCGTCATGTCGAGCCTCGACTCGGGCCTCAACTCGTCGACCGCGGTCATCCAGGTCGATCTGATCGATCGATTCCGCCGACACCGCGACACCGAAGAGCACAACCTCTGGACGGCGCGGGTCCTCTCGGTGGTGATCGGCGTGATCATCATCCTGTTGAACGTGCAGATCGCGAAGGTGAAGGGCAACATCATGGAAGTGACCAACAAGACCGTGAACCTGCCCACCTATCCGCTGGCCAGCCTCTTTTTCCTTGCGTTCTTCGTGCGCTTCACCACGCCGTTCGGCGCGATCATCAGCACGATCTACGGCCTCAGCGCCGCGATGCTCGTGGCGTTCTGGGATCTGATCGCCGGTGGCCCTGCGCTGAGCTTTCAGTGGATCCCCGTGGTCAGCCTGACGGTCAACCTGTCTCTGGGTATTGCGCTGAGCCTCCTGCCGATGCGCGGCCGCGCCCCGGCGACACAAGTGGCGCTGGGAATCGTGGCGATGATTCCCCTCGTCGCGTTCTTCGTGTGGGCGGCATCGCTGGGAATAGAAGTGGCTGCGTCATGACCGGCCAGCTACAATGATCGTGCGGCCCTGTCCCCGGTGGTACCCGCAAATAATGTACAACCGAGTGAATCACAAGATGTCGCTCCGACGCGCGTTCACGCTCATCGAGTTGCTCGTCGTGGTCTCGATCATCGCCCTGCTGATCGCCCTGCTCCTGCCCGCGTTGAGCCAGGCCCGCGAAGCGGCCAGCGTCGCGTACTGCCTCGGCAACCAGCGGCAGATGACCCTGGCCATGATCGCCTATGCCGAAGACAACGACGGTGTTGTGATGCCGGGCCACTGGCCGCGAGGCAGCTATTGGACACATACGCTCCTGCCCTGGGTGGGCGGCACCAAGGGCGTCTTCTTCTGCCCGATCAAGGTGTTCCGCCCCGACAATCACGTGACCTACTGTCCGAACGGCAGCCTCTGGCTGGTCTACGACGAGCTCCAGGGCCGGGGAGGCCCAACCAACATTCACACGGTAAGGATGCCCTCCAGGCTGGTGACGTTTCGCGAGGATACGGAAGACCTTGAATTGAAGAACAGGGGTGGCTCGCACTTTCTGCACCTGGTATCCAACGTCCGACCGAACTTCTTCTATCATCACGACCCCAACCCGGCGTCGTACAGTTCCGGCGGTCGCCATTTCCGCGGCGGCGGGCGCAACAACAGGGATCCCTGGGGATTCGACACGATCAGTTTCTACGACGGCCACGTCATCACCGCGAGCATGGAGGATCTTGTCACATACCAGGCAGTCTCGACTTTCTGGTACGAGTTTCCGTTCGTCCCGGCCGCGGCACAGGGCTGGACCTACGTCAAAGGCTGGCGACCCGGCCCGGCCCAGCCGGGAGCGGAATGGTGGGTGGTTCCGGAGTGGTGAGGCGCCGGTGCGCGCGTCATTCGATACTGCCGCGTTCAACCCGCAGACTTGCAAGCACGCGGCGCGCCATGTCCAGGTCGGGAACAATGCTCAGCGCCGTGCGACACTGATCGATCGCTTCGTCGATGTCGCCCCGGGTCTGCAGGGCGACGGCGAGCCGCACGTGGGCCACGGCGATCTTGGTTGGCGCGATTCTGCCGCGAGCGGTCCCGCGTGCCAGCGCGTTGCGATATGCCGCGATCGCTTCATCGATCCGTCCCAGCGATTGCAGAGCGATGCCCAGGTTGAAATTCGCCTCGGGGCTGCCGGGCGCCAACACCACCGCACGGTGCAGATAGAGGACCGCTTCGTCGTACTTCTGCTGACGGACCAGGGCGCCGCCCAGGTTGCAGAGGATCGGCACATCGTCCGGCCTCAGCTCGTTCGCCATGTGCAGATTCCCGATTGCCGCGTTCAGATCGTTGACGCCGACCTGTGACAGGCCAAGCAGATATCGCGGGCCCCAGCCGGCGGGATGTTTCTCAGCCGCGTCTGCCCAGACCGCCACGGCACTGTCGTAGACATTTGCTCTCGACCAGGTCAGCGCCGAACACACGCAAAGCAGAACCACCGCCGCCACAACCTTGCACGCGGATGCCCACGGGGACCGGCCGAACAGACGCGCGCCCGTCGCTGCGGCCAACGCGAGCGGCAACCACATGGCGGGATGCTGCCAATGGTCGGTCACCAGCGAATAGTGGAACAATCCGATGTCGGAGATCCCCAGAACGGGCAACAGCATGACCACCCACGCGATCATCGCCACCAGCAGCGGCCGTCCCCAGGTCTGCCGCCGGCACCAGGCCGCGACCGCGACCACCAGCAGGCCGGCGAGCGGCAACCACGACAGCACGGACGTCGGATCAACGTCCCATCGCGGGTAGAGCATCGAGAGGCGCACCGGCAGCACCAGCTTGTAAAGGTAGAACCAGAGACACCATCCCGAGGCCGCCAGGCAGGACAGCGGACCTTCCGGCCGTGGATCCTGCTCGGCGGTCAGGAAATAGCTCGTGCTCTCGTGCCAGACAGTGACGTACCCAAGCACCGCGGCCATGACGAAAAGTGGAGCGGCTCGCAGCATGTCCGCCCACGTCACGCGACCGCGCCGCCACCAGGCCGACAGCAGCAGCAGGGGCGGCAACATGATGACCGAAGTCTTCGCGAAAAGGGCGGCCGCAAACAGGACCAGGGCCGCGCAGTACGCCGGCCAGGGCGTGAATGCGGCACGCCAGATTCCGGCGTGTGTTTTCTGCGCGCCTTCCATACGCAGAAGCATCAGTGCCGAAAGCAGAAACAGCAGCAGCGACAGCGTGTTCTTTCGTTCGATGAGCCACGCCACCGACTCGACCGTCACGGGGTGCACGGCGAACAGCGCCGCCGCGAACCACGCGCCGTGCACGCCCAGTCGTTTAAGAACGCGCCAAAGCACCAGGCCGCACAGTGCCTGCAGCAGGATGTTGACACCGTGGGCGATCGCCAGGTTCAGGTTCGTCAGCCGGTAATCGAACCAGAATGTTGTAAACAGCAGCGGGTAATAGTTGGGCGACGCTTTGGGTTCGAACCAGATGCGCCACAGGGCGTCCGGCCCGTGGAGCGTCGTATTGTCAGTGATCTGAACGATGTCATCCCACAGAATGTCGGCATGTACAGCGGGCCAGTGGGCCGCTATAGTCACGGCCAGCAGGACGAATGCCGCGAGCACGGGGTTGGAACCGACACGGCGAAACCATGGCGTACGCCGAAGTTCACCGCTGCCGGACGCGGACGAAACCATTGAGGACCATTTTGGAAGAATCGGCATCTATCTGCAAGGCGAACGCGAAATAGATGAATCGTCTCACTGAAAGGTTCTGCGCAATGGTGCTGTTGATGACGCTTGCGGTTGGATCTTCATCTTGCTCCGCCGTGGGTCCGGATGATTTCATTGCGGTCCAGAATCCCGACAGCATTGGGACGGACCGCCTGGCCGCCGAAAGGATCCCGATCGGCATCACGAATGATTACAAGCCCTGCGTGGCGCGGCTGCCCGACGGTGAGCTTCTGCTGATCGCGTTTCACGCGGGCGCAGGCCGGCCCTTGAACGAGGAATATTCGTTTCTTTACCGGTCGAGCGACGGCGGCCGCACCTGGTTGAAACGTCAGGACCTGGACTTCCAGGGTCGCGAACCGTACTTCTCCATGACACGCAGCGGCGTCCTGTTCGTCACGACGCACGTACTGCCGCCGGCCCGGGGCAACAAGGATGGTTACACCTACTGCTACCTGTACCGCTCCGACGATCGTGCGAAAACATGGCAGGGAACGAAGCTTCCCTTCGACGAATCGCTGCGGTCCCTGCGCAAAGACGGTAAGCGCCCCGATAAATCCGAGATCGGACCGACGCGGAACGTGCTGGAGCTCCAGGACGGCACGCTCGTCTTCGGTGTCGGCAGCGGGTACGGAGCCGCCCGGTTCTGGCGCTCGACCGACGAGGGCCGGACCTGGGACAAGTCGATCGCCTGTAACTACAGCGGGGCCGGTCCCGACATCGGCAAGTACCGCGGATCGATGCACAACGAAGCGTTCCTGTTCCTGGCGCAAAACGGCGATATTCTGTCCATGAAGCGCGTCGACTCGGAGTTCTATCCCCCCATCGGGGGAACCGACACGCCTCACGGCGCCACCGATCAATACCACCGAATCGTGATCTACCGGTCGTCCGACGGGGGAGCCAACTGGTCCTACGAGGAATTCGGAAGCTGGTACGGCGAGATGTACCCGTCGGTGCTCACGCTCAAGGACGGGCGCATGCTGTTCACGTTCACTCAGCGCACATCCGTGGCGCCCAACGTCCCGCCGCTGGGCCTGCGGGCCGTGCTCGGAACGCAGACACCCGATGGCTTCGACTTCGATTTCAAGCACGACCGGATTATTCTGTCGGCCAAGACCCCGGCGAACCTGACCAGTGGTGGAGGCTTCGGACCGACGGTCCAGATCGACGACGGAACGCTCGTAAGCAGCTATTCCTACCGAACCGCCGACAACGGGCTGCACTGCGAGGTCGTGCGGTGGAAGTTGCCGTCGACAGAATGACGGCCAGCCTCACGCGAACTGACGACCCCCCCTCCCTGTTGCGTGTACGGACCCGCGCCGCCGCGTTCGCTCCATCGCACGCACACCGAGCCGGAGACCTGCATGCCCGCCTGGACCCGTGCACTGGAACTTGATGCGAACCGTCAGGTTTCGGGTGGCAGTGAAGAGGCGTTGGCCGACGCCATCCGGCGCGGCGCGGATCTGCGGATCGAAACCGCGTTTCGATACAACGAACACATCGACGTGACCAGCGACAACTCGGAACTGGTCCAGGAGGTGTGTCAGTTCAGGGTCACGGTCCTGCTGGAGGGTCGCTGGACGGCCGCCTTCATGACGCTGCGGCAACCGACCACGAATTTCAGAGAGACAGTGCCGGGCCGTCCCTCCATGTCCTTCTTTATGTACAACCAGAATGGCCAGCAGGCGATCGCGCGGCCGCATCTTGACGGCGCGCAGCCGACGGGGACCGTGGGACCCGGGCCGCTGATCGATCATTCCGAGATGTCCAGGTACCACCAGCACGACAGCTGGGACGTGGGGACGCACGCTCCGAGCAGCAATTTCATCTACGACTTCGAACTATACCGTTACTGGGTGTGCGACCAGTGGCGACAAGTCCTGGCGCACGACGCCGACGGAACGGTCACCGATGGGTCCCTGCAGGATTTGACGGCGGCGTTCGGTTCCGGCTGCGAGTTGAAGATCGCGCTGCGCGGACTGTGCGTGGATCTCTCGGACGATCCCGGCAATGCCGTGCAGCATGAGGTGTTCGTGCACGTGGATTACGGCTACAACTTCACGGGCAGCGGACACTTTCAGGGTCTGACGCTTCCGGTCGTGCGCGTCCGGCCGGCGGTGCCGTTGCGCTACGTCAGCAAGGGATGGGATTTCGGCTGGCTGCTGCCCCGCACCGACGGCCGTGTCATGTGCTGGCTGTGCAACCCCTACACCATGAAGTTTCACCGCGAGGAATTGCACCTGGGACTCCGCTGGTTCGCGAATGACAAGACGTGATTTGTCACCGTGATGATCAGGCGTGTCCCGATGCACCGAAGATGGAAACGTAGTCCATGAAAGAATCCGAGCTTGACCGCATTGACCGGCAGATCTGCGGCAGTGTGTGGACGAGCCCGCACATCACGCGGCTGCGAGACGAGATCTGCTGTGACATCGGTCCGAGACCCACCGGGTCGAAGTCGTATCGTGAAGCCGTACGCGTCGTGGCCGCCGCCCTGCGACGGGCCGGAGCCACCAAGGTGGACGCCGAAACGATTCCGGTGTTCGGCTGGGATCATGCTCCGTCGCAGCTGCGCCTCACCTCCCCGAGGCGGCGGGTCTATGAATCCGTTCAGCACGTCCACACCACCTCGACCGATGTCAGCGGGCCGCTGGTCAACGTGCCCGTGGTCAGCGAGCGCGAGCTGGATCTTCATGCCCGCCGGATCGACGGCGCCATCGTGCTCGCTTCCGGCCCGGGATTTGAGCCCGCGAAACATTACCCGTTGTCGCTGCGTGTCCGCGACATCGCGAAGCGCGGAGCGGTGGGTGTCGTGACCTACAACGCGCAACCGGCGATGGGGCCGTCCCAGCACCACCTCGGCGTCGTCGACGACGTGTCCATTCCCGCGGTGGGTGTTTCGAATGACGACGGTCTGGAACTGGTCGAACTCACGCGCAACTCCAAACCGAAAGTCCGAATCAATGTCAGCGGCCGCAGCCGCAAGACCAAGTGTCTGAATCTGGTGGGTGAGGTCGGTCCGTCGCGGCGCGGCGACGAGGTCATCGTGCTCAACGCGCACCTGGACTGCCTGCCGATCACCCCCGGGGCACTGGACAACCTAAGCGGCGTGCTGACGCTGATCGAGATCGTTCGCGCCCTGGCACCGCATCGCAGCAAGTTCCGGCGACGGCTACGCCTGCTGATTCCGACGGGCGAAGAGTACGGTCTGGTCGGCAGCGCGTACTACGTCAAACAGCACCGCGACGAACTGGACGATATCTGCTTCGACTTCAGCCTGGACACGTTGTGCCCCGGTACGGCCCGGGGGATCGCGGTGATGTGGGCGCCGGCCATGCGGGACATGATCGAAAGAACGATGCGCCGCACAGGTCGCCACTGCAAGGTCCAGAACCTCTACTGCGCGGGCAGCGACTACCTGCCCTTCATGCTCTCGGGCATCGCGGCGGCGCGCGCCGCCGACTGGGGAAACAGCCTGCCGCGCTGGTGCCACACCACGATGGACAACGCCCACAACCTGCCGGCGGAATGGATTCAGCTCAACGCGATGCCGTTCGCGCAGTTGCTGCTTCGACTGCTGACCGAGCCCCGGCCCCTGCCCACGAAACGCAAGTCACGCGACCAGGTTGCGGCCCTCATCGCGGCCGAGGACGATGAGCGGTACATGAAGTTTCTAAACCTGTGGTGACACGAGAGCGTGTTCAATCCGGACGTAGCGTTTTGAGCGTTTTCGAAGCAAGCCTGGCGCGGAGGGCGAAGCAGGCGACCCCGCAGTGGGTCGCCAATGCAGCACGACTAGGTCGTGTCCCGTAGGTGACTCGTCGGCTTAAGATCGAGCGAGCCGTTCGCTTGCAAGGAGGCCGAAGCAGGCGATGCTGCAACGCATCGGCGATGCAGGCCGACGCCGATAGTGGGCGGCGCAGCCGATCGACGCCAGAGCCACCTACGGGAGACGACCTGTGCCAGGCGCAGGTGCAGGCAGCTCAGGACGCTACGATCGGGTTGAAAACGTTCTAACAACCACGATCCACCAAAGGAGAACGCATATGAACCAGGCCCCGCCGCAGCGCCGCGTCCCGATCAGAACGACGTCGATCATCGCCTGTTGCGCTGCAACGCTGATCGTCGCCAAGTGGATCGGCACCAACAATACGGCATTCGCGCCGGTCGATCGGGCGATTGGTCGCAGCGTTCGGCCGGACCAGGCGTCGGCGCTGCGAGCAGCCTACGAACTCTGGAACAGGCGCTGGAAACTTAACCAGAACGCGCCTCTCAGGCAGCTTCAGCGCAGAGCCTCGGATATCGGTTTGACCGCGGTCAATATCTGCGGGTCTCTGGAAGCGCGGCCCGGCGTGCTGGCCGAAGCCTACGCCATCGCCGCCGATCTCGAGAAGCATCAGCCCATGGAAGAGGCACACAACCGCAAACGGCTCCACCAGAGGGGTACGAGAATCAAGGACCTAGCCGAACTGCTGATCAATCCGCAAGAGGTCCGCCAGAGGCGAAGATAACCTACCGGGGTCGCGCGAAAGACAGGGGCATCCAGTCGTGAAGACCCAGCAGATCGCCGGTACGCAACTCGTGACGACGCGCCTCGCCCACGGAGGTATGCGCCTGTTCGAAGCCGGCCGGCCGCCAAAGAAGCCGACGCGTGACCAGGGCGACCGCGGCATCGAATCGTGCGTCGCGGCATACGAAGCGGGCTATCGCCTTTTCGATACGGCCGACGTCTACGGTCGCGGTGGGTGCGAGAAGATTTTCGGCGAGGCACTCAAACGCGTCGAGGGGTTCCGCGACAACGTGCTGATCGCCACGAAATGCGGCATCCGGCACGCGCAGGAACCGGTACCCGAGGCACCGCAACGCTTCGACTTTGCGGCGGATCACATCCTTGCGTCGTGCGAGGGATCACTGAAGCGCCTCGGCATCGACACGATCGACATCTACCAGTTGCACCGCCCGGACGCACTGGGTGACCCGCACGAGGTGGCCGCCGCGCTCGACAAGCTGAAGCAGCAGGGGAAGGTTCGGCATTTCGGTGTCAGCAACTTCCTTCCCTCGCAGGTCACGATGTTGCAGCGATGGCTGAACGCGCCGCTGCTGGTCAACCAGGTGAAGATCCACCTGATGCATCTCGCCTGCTTCGAAGACGGCACACTCGATCAATGTCTGGAGAAGCAGATCACGCCGCTGGCGTGGAGCCCGCTGGCCTCAGGCCTTCTCGGCGACAACGCCACCGTCCCGCCGGACCATCCCGCAAGAGCGATCCTTGAAGAGGTGCTATCGACGCTCGACTCGATCGCCGGCAGTTACGGCGTGAGCCGCTCGATCATCGCGCTCGCGTGGCTGCTGAAACATCCGGCCCGAATCATCCCCATCGTGGGTTCCGTGAACCCTCAGCACATCCGCGACGCGGCAAAGGCCGACGACATCGATCTGACTCGTGAGCAGTGGTATCAACTGTACGTCGCCGCCCGCGGCGAACCGATGCCGTAGTCAGCGCGGCTTGAATGGGCACCGGCTCACCACCTGCGGGTTCACGAATGACTCCGGCAGCCGGCCATTGGCCATGTCAACCAGTGCCTCGACCGAATAGCGCCAGCTGTCGTGCGCGAAGCGCTCACTTTGACACGCCACGTGGGGCGTCATGACGACGTTGTCCATCCGCAAAAGCGGATTGTCAGGGAGGGGCGGTTCGGTTTCGAAAACGTCGAGACCGGCCGCGCCGATCCGACCTTCCTCGAGTGCCCGAACAAGAGCCGCTTCATCCACGACCGGACCGCGGGATGTGTTGATCAGGATGGCCATTGCCTTCATGAGACCCAGCTCACGATCACCGATCAGATGGCGTGTTTCATCCGCGAGTGGTGTGTGGATCGAGACGAAATCCGATTCCTCGAGTAGCTCGTCGAGCGTCGCCTTGCGAACGGCCTGTGCCGCCATGCGCTCGGCGTCGACGTATGGATCGCAGGCGATGATGCGGATATCAAAACCGCTGAGCTTTCGTGCTACGGCCCGGCCACTGCGCCCGAAGCCGACGAGCCCGAGCGTGGCGCCACTGAAGTGCCAGTCGGGCCATGCGAGTTCGCGGTCCCAGCCCCCCTCATGCATCGCCCGGTCGTGACGTGGAATCCACCTGTAGATCGACAGAAGCAGCGCGATCGCGTGGTCGGAGACCGCGTCTTCCGTGGCCTGTGGCGTATTGACGACAAGAATGCCGCGCCGAGTCGCCTCCTGCACCGGCATGTTGTCGGCACCCGCGCCGGTCCGCAGAAGTGCCTTGCAGCGCCGCAGGTCCCCCAGCGTTTCGGCCGTGACCATGCGACCGCCTCCGGACACCCACACCACGTCCGCGTCCGCGGCCGCGGCGATCAGCGTTTCGCGGTCGTCGCACTGGTTATTGACGAACTCGATCTGCCCGGCGGCCAATCGCTCGCCGACCCATTCCGGCACAGACCGATCGTTGCGCACCGCGTCGATACCAACTAGGGCAACCCTGAAACGATTCACTGGTGCAGCGCCCAGACGTCCGGGTTCACAAGGTGCGCCGGACGCTCACCGCGTAGTATCTGCATCGCCTGCACGATCGCGCCCTCCCAGAGCCTGTCCTTGCCCTCCGCCGTGGCCGAAGCGATGTGCGGCGTGCCGATGACGTCGTCGCGCTGCAACAGCGGATGATCCGGTGCCGGCGGTTCGGAATCGAATACATCCAGAGCCGCGCCGCTGAGGTGACCGGACTCCAGCGATTCGAGCAAGGCAGCCTCGTCCAGGAGCCCCCCGCGAGCGCAGTTGACCAAGTAGCTGTTCGGCTTCATCTGCTTTAGTCGTGACGCGTTCATCGTGTGCTTCGTCTTCTCGGTCAGCGGCATGTGCAGCGACACGACGTCGGCCGACGACAACAGATCGTCGAGCGACGGTGCCAGCTCGATGCCAAGTTCCTCGGCGAGCTTCGGCTCGACGTAGGGGTCGAAGGCGCAGACGCGCATCCCGAGTCCTTTCGCCATTGCGGCGACACGGCTCCCGATTCGGCCGAGGCCGACGAGACCCAGCGTTCTGCCGGCGACGTCCACTCCAGGATTGGCCGTCAAGTAATCGATCGCTTCGCCGCGGGCGATTGCCCGATCGGACCACTTCAGATGCTTGGTGACGGCAAGCATCAACGTGATCGCGTGCTCGGCGGTCGCCAGGGTCGGTCCATCCGGCACGTTGCAGACGGCGACGCCGCGATCGGTAGCCACTTCCACGTCGATATTGTCGTAGCCGATGCCCATTCGACAAATCGCGCGCATCGTGGGCACACGATCGAGAAACGTCGCGTCGTAGGTGACCCGAGCCGCGGCAACGACCGCGTGTGAACCCGGCAACGCGGCGAACAGATCGTCCGGCGTGTCGGACGCCGCGCCGCTCGGTTCCGCCTGCTTCTCGAGCAGAGGAAGAAACTTCGTTGGAATCGGTCGCTCGGACCAGATGCGATGCATGTACTCAAACCTTAGTCGAACGCGAGGATATCGAATTTTTCTCGAACACGCCAATGAATCACAGAACGACACGGCGTAACTTGTCATCGGAACCCGAGGGCCACGACGGCGCGGCCGTTGATCGAAGTCTTGGCATATATTGATATCAGTCCAGCACGAGGAAGAACCTGTTCCAATGGCCGACGCATCGCTCAGACCGACGCAGCGTTTCTCCGACCGCGTGGCTGATTACGTTCGCTACCGGCCCGGATACCCCGACGAGGTCATCCGCACACTCCGCAATGAGGCGGGGCTCGACAGCGACTCGGTGGTTGCCGATGTCGGCTCCGGCACGGGGATTTCCAGCGAACTGTTCCTCAGCGTCGGCTGCACGGTCCACGCCGTCGAGCCCAACGACGAGATGCGGCTCGCCGGCGAGGATCGACACGCCGGCAACCCCCGGCACCACAGCGTCGCCGGCACGGCCGAAGTCACAGGGCTCACCGACCGTTCTGTGGACTTCGTCGCGGCGGGCCAGGCCTTTCACTGGTTCGACGCTTCACGCGCCCGGGTCGAGTTTCTTCGAATCCTCAGGCGCGAGGGGCACGCCGTTCTTTTCTGGAATGATCGGCGAATTGGATCGACACCGTTCCATCGCGACTACGAAGCGATTCTCCAACGGTTCGCGACCGACTACCGCAAGGTCAGGCAGAACAAGAGCGATGCGGCGATCGCCACGCTCTTCGGCAGTCCGTTTCGAAAGTGGTCCTTCTACAACGAACAGCAACTGGATCTGGCCGCATTCCGCGGCCGGATCCGTTCCTCCTCGTACTCACTCGCGAAGGGTCACCCCGACCACGACGCGATGTTGTCTGAACTCGATCGCGTGTTTCGCGAACACGAGGAAACCGGCCTGGTGCGCATCGAGTACGACTGCGAAATATTCCTGGGCCATCTCACGCCGTGAGCGACGCTCAACGTCGTGACGCCCGTCCTCGCGGCCTTGTCGACCATGGGCGTAAAGATCGGAACGCTCCACGGGCGCCTTGTAGCTGGCCGTCTGGCCCGTGCTGTCGTCGTTGAGAATCAGACGCCGAGTTTTCTTCGTGTCCATGGGTCGTGTTCCTGGCCCGCTGGGGTTTACCAG
>CAUZBA010000015.1:0-18893 GCA_963577635.1 Phycisphaerae bacterium | reverse complement strand
TGACGGCTATGAACTATTTCAAGACGCATGCGCTGCTCGACATTCGCGAAAGCTCACCGGAAGGGGCGTTCGAGACGGGACCCGGAAAGGAGTTCAACGCGCCCGCCGGCAGCGTCTGCTTCTGGCACGGGCAACTGATCCACACCGGCGCCCCGAACGCCGGTGCGAGCATCCGCATGGGCCTGATCTGCCGGTTTCGCCGGTGGGACGTGAACGAGATCCTCTTCGAGACCCCCGACGACGTGTGGGAATACTGGGAGCCGCTCAAGTCGCTTGAGGATTGACGAGCACACGATGAACCTCAGTTGCAGCACGACCGCCTGTCCCGCTCTGGCGCTCCCGGACGCCCTCGAGTTCGTCGGCAAAGCCGGGTACGCCGGCATCGAGCTGTTCCGCGTCGAAACCGCAAGCGCGCCGGAACTGCAGCTCGCTTCCCTGGCGACGGTGCGCCGGTGGATCGCGGACTCGGGCCTTGCTCTGACCGGCCTGAACATCCGCGACCTCACCGGCCGGAAGGCCGACACCAACGAACGCAATCTGACCTACAACCTCCACCAGCTCGAATGGGACATGCACCTAGCCCATGCCCTGCACCTGCGCTGCGTCAACGTCCAGGGCGGCCGGCACACCGCCGAATCGCTTGAGGATCTCATCGAGGGCCTGAACCAGATGATCGAGCGCCTGCCCGACATGACGATCAACCTCGCGAGCCGCAGGGGCACCTGCCTGGTAAGCCTCGCCGACTACCGGGAGGTGCTTCCACAGGTGGGCGAGCGGGTCAGGCTGCTCCTGGACACCGGCAACCTGATCGCGGCCGGCCAGGACGTGATCCGATGCGCCGAAACGTTCGCGGATCGGATCGGCCTGGTGCGCCTGCGCGATCACGACGGCGCCCGGCACGTCCCGGTCGGCGAAGGCAGGCTTCCGTTCGGTGACCTGTTCAAGCTGCTGCGCGACGTCGAGTACGACGGGTGCCTGGTCGTCGCGTTGCAACAGGTAAGACGGGAGACGCAGTTCGACGCCGCCGTCAATGCCCGGCGGTACGTTGAGCAGGTATTGCACGGCAGCGCGGATCGGGAGCCGTCGGTTTAGTTAAGGTGTGTACACGTTGCTTGTACTTACGGACTGCAACACGTTGCGTTGCAGCGATGTGGTTTTCGCGCTTGCGGCGACCGTTCCTTGATTGCCACCTGCGCATTAACCCCGTCGCTGCAGGGCAACGCCCTGCAGCCTGTGCAACCAGACGCTTGTTTGCATGAACTGCAACGCGTTGTGTTGCAGCCACGGCTTGGCTCGGTTTCGGCAACCTGTCGTTGATTCGCGCGTGCACGTTAACCCCATCGCTGCAGGGCAACGCCCTGCAACCCGTGTAACCTGACGCTTGTCCGCATGAACTGCAACGCGTTGCGTTGCAGCCACGGGCTTGGCTCGGTTGCGTTGACTGTCCAACGATCTCAAAAGATTGGACCAACTTCTGCAAGCAGATATGTTGAGTCCTCTGAATCCAATTCATTCAGATCAACCATCCCGCGAGTCGTGGCCAATCTGGCCCGAAACGTTCCAAGCACATCAACGATTGTCGACTCGATCATGCCATGCGCGCGGCCAAGTCGCGTGACATCGAGGTGGCGCCATATCGCGTGAGCTTGTGGCGGAATCGCGACAACGTGCGCAAGTGCCGCAGGCGTCGCACTCGGTTTCGCAGTTTCCGATGTCGATTCGGTTGTCGCGGCGATGCGGCCGGGTCCGGAGGACCCGGCCGTCACCGTCCCCGGACCGCTCGGGTCGCCGGCGGGCAGGCTGGTGCCGCTCTGGTTCATCAGGATCTGCACGTCAGGGTTCAAGGCAACGAAGCCGTCGCCGTTCAAGTCGATGAAGTGCGAGTAGTCGCCCGAGGTGATCATCGGACCGTTGCCGTTGAGCAGATTCTGCACGTCCGGGTTCAGCGAAACAAGGCCGTCGCCGTTGAAATCCGCGGGCAGAACGTTGAAGCGGAACGCGAAGTCGCCGCCGGCGACGTCGTCGCCCGAGGGATAGGTGCTGACCGTGTCGGCCCAGTCGCCGTCCAGGTTATTGGCGGCCGTGTCGGTGACGGCGCCGCCGGTCGTGCCGTCGAGCCTGATGCGCAGCTTGTCGGTCGCTAGGGGCGCGGTCAGCGTCCAGACGGCCTCAAAGTCGCCGGTCAGGGCGGTACCCGTGGTCAGGCTCGAGAAACTGTAGTTGGCGACGTTGACACCGGTGATCGCCAGATCGGTCACGTCGACATTGACCTGCTCGTTGAAGCGGATCAGGATCTGATCGATGTTCGACCACGGCAGCGAGCCGAATTGAACCGCGCTGCCGACAGGGATTGAATAGCCGTCGGTGCCCTGGTTGTTGCTCTCAAGAAGATCAAGGAAGGGCTGCGTCCAGCCGCTGCCGCGGACGAGGACTTCGGTGACCTGCGCAGTTCCTGGTTCAGCCAGACATGGTTGGCCTGCCCGCCGGGGAAGAAGTTGCGGTTGGTGACGAACGCGTCGAGATCGCCGTCGCCGTCCAGGTCGCCGAGGGCCACGTCGCAGCTGAAGTGATCGCCCAGGTCCTGGCCGCCGTCGGTGAAGTTGCTGGAACCGTCGTTCATCCATACGCGATTGGGGCTGCCTCCGGCGTTCGCCACGAACGCGTCGAGGTCGCCGTCGCTGTCCAGATCACTCAGTGCCGCGTCACGGCTGCTGTGATTGCCGAGACCCTGACCGCTATTCCCGAAAAGGCCCGTGCCCCCCGAAGCCTCAGCCCGAAACTCCCACACGCGCTTCACCGACGCCTCGGCAAGCGTGTTCCGGATCCCGTCGGTCGCGATGACGTGGATCGTCTCGCCCGGCTTGAAGTCGTTGTCAGGATTGAACGTGATCGTGTCGCCCACGACGCCGATCGTGTTGTCGTGCGGCGGGTTGACGATCTGGCCCGTCTGCATCGCGTGCACGACAAACGTTGTGTCCTTCACCGAGCCCCCGGTGTCGATGTTCTGGTCGTATATTGTCGTGATGTCGGTGCCTACTGGCGCCGTGTGGCTGTTGGCAATCGCGTTGACGCCGGTAATGACCACGGCGCTGAACATCAGGCGGCGTCGAGCGGCTCGAGGACAACAGGCTCGGTGGCGCGCAGACATGCCGCGAGCCGCCGTCGCATGCGGTGCGCCCGCCGGCCTGTCTTATCCTGTTGTCGTGAGTTCCCTCTCAAGGAGGATCCTTCATCCCCGCCCGGTTCGTGCCGCTTCTCTCCGCGATGCGTTCACAGGTAGGCCTCGCAGGCATCGCAGTCCTCTATCCTTCCCCATGTGAAATGTGGCCCCAGTCTAGCCGCTAACACCATTGTTGTCAAGGTGTTGCATCATGTTGCGTTGTGAAAGTCGTGGTGCCGCGCTTGTGCGGTCGTTTCGCAACCTTGAAAGATCGGGCTCACAACGGCGGCACGCTTACTTCTGGCGCTCCCCCCTTCGTTCCGGAGCCTGTCCGCCGAAGGCGGATGCCGTCGTGCCTCTCTTAATCACTTCCGCAACGTCGCCTTGAGCCTCAACGGATTCGCAACCAGGTCCAGCGCGTCAAGGATGTTATTGACCACCACGTCGGCGGCCCCGATCAGCTCGCCGGCGGCGCCTTCGGGGCCGATGACGGCAATGCCGATGGCCGCGGACTTCACCATGGCCGTGTCGTTGCGGCCGTTGCCGATCGCGACGACCTCGTCGGCGCCCATCTCATGCACGTGCGCCTGCTTGTCGGTGCCGGTCTCGATCATGACGACCTCGACCGGAAGGTCGATCATCGCGTTGCGGGCGGTACCGAACGTGTCGGCGGTCATCACGGTGATGCGCGTCCGCCGCGCGATTGATCTGAGTTTCTCGGCAACACCGGGAAGCAGGCTGCCGTCCTTCGAGAGCGTGCCGGTGAAATCCAGAACGAGGTGACTCATCTTGATCGGATCGCGCCCGGGCAACGCCACGGTGGGGCGGTGCACGCGCACCAGCTGCTTGAACCCGTCGGTCCGGACGAGGTGTGGCCCGACGCCGTCGCGATCGAAGTCGTAGCGAACGAATCCCGTGACGTCGCCGCCCAGCGGGAACAGGGCGTCATCGAAGATCATCTCCGTGGCCGGGCACCAGACGCGTTTCCTCGATGCGTCGTCGCATGCGTGATGCCAGTGCACGTGACCGCAGGCGATCAGGCGCACGTGATCGCGATGCAATTTCTGTTGAAGCTCCCGCCGTGCCCCGCGGTCCAGGTGCCAGTCACCGTCGAGCGACTCGTCGGGCTCGAAAAGGTAGGGTGGCGTGTGGGTGAAGACCGCCACGAGTTGATCGCTGCGCTCGGCTTCGTCGAGCGTCTCGTCCAGCCAGCTCAGCTGGTTGGCCTCCTCGGGCAATCCGCAGCCGACGAGCTGGCTGTTGATGCCGACCAGCAGCCAGCGATCGTCGCCGTTGATCGCGAAGCGATCGTGACCGAACACGCGCGTCCAGCGGTCGAGTGTTTCAGCGGTCAACGCATCGGCGGGACCGGGGCGGTCTCCCACGTCGTGGTTTCCGGGGATGACGTGCACCGGCACCGCCCAGCCGTCGAACTCGGTCCTGACTCGCTCGAAGCGCCCGTCGCAGACCGACCCGTCGGCGGTGACGTCACCGGTGAGGACGACGCAATCCGGTTGCAGCGATTCGATCTGCGCGCGCAGCTGTGCCAGCCGCGTCATCTGTTCGGCGTTGTCGGCCTCGATGTGGGTGTCGGAGAACTGAATGACGGTGAAGGGGCGCTTCGGCATGCGGGGTCTCGTGGTGTGCAGGCGCGTATGGGGCAGTGGGCGCGATGACACGATGGCACGGTAGCAAACACCTGAGATTTACTGTCTATTATTTGTTGTTTGTTATTTGTTATTGGGGCAGATGATCCGGGCACCTTTGGTCCTCGCGTCCAGGAAATAATAAATGAAAATCAACAAACAGTAAATAATAAATCCCTGTATGATCGGGCCAAGGAGCCCGCATGCCCCAGACTAGTTCCCACGACGCGGCGCTGAAGAACGCCGACGGCTCGTGGAAGTTCACCAACGCGCTGGCCGACGAATCCAGCCCGTACCTGCTTCAGCACGCGCACAACCCGGTGCAGTGGCATGCGTGGGGGCCGGGCGCGTTCGATGAAGCGCGGCGGTCCGGCCGGCCCATCTTCTTGAGCGTCGGCTACTCCACCTGTTACTGGTGTCACGTCATGGAGCGGGAGGACTTCGAGGACCCGGGCATCGCGGATCTGATGAACCGTCTGTTCGTCAACGTCAAGGTGGACCGCGAGGAGCGGCCCGACGTTGACGACATCTACATGACCGTGGTCCAGATGATGACGCACCACGGCGGCTGGCCCATGAGCGTGTTCCTCACGCCGCCGGGTACCGGCGGGCCAGACGACCCGGGCTTGAAGCCGATTCACGCGGGGACCTACTTTCCGCCGCAGCCGCGGCAGGGGATGCCCGGTTTCCCGCAGGTGCTCGATGCGGTCAGCGACGCGTGGCGGAACCGCCGCAAACAGGTGGTCGACCAGGCCGAGCAGATCACTGACGCGGTCCGGCAGCACCTCGCGGGCCGCGACGCGCCGGCGCAGCCCGAACTGGACCTCGTGCAGATCGCGACGAACCACCAGCTCTCGATGTACGACGCGACCGACGGCGGCTTCGGCGGGGCCCCGAAGTTTCCGCAGCCTTCGAACCTGCTGTTCCTGCTCGGTGTTCATCGCAACAACGAGCACGACGAACTCTGGAAGGCACTTTCGTACACGCTGGAGCGCATGGCCCGCGGTGGGATGAACGACCAGATCGGCGGCGGCTTTCACCGCTATTCGACGGACGGCCGGTGGCTGGTGCCGCACTTCGAGAAGATGCTCTACGACAACGGCCAGCTTGCCGAGGCCTACCTGATCGCGCAGCAGATCAGGCCCGACGCACGCGACCCGGATCTCTACGCGCGTGTCGCCCGCGACGTCTGCGACTACGTCCTGCGCGAGATGGTTGACGACAGCGGGGCGTTCTACTGCGCCCAGGACGCCGAAGTCGACGCGCGTGAGGGCGGCAACTACCTCTGGACGCCCCGGCAGGTGCGCACCGCGTTGGGCGACGACGGGATCGCCGACCTGACGCTGAAGATGTACGGCCTTGATCGGGGCACGAACTTCCAGGACCCGCATCACCGCGCCGAGCCGCCGTCGAACGTGCTGTACCTTCCCGTTCGACTTGACGAGCTGGCGGCCGAACAGGAACTGTCGCTCGCGGAACTGCTCGACACGAAGCGCCGCGTCGACCGGACGCTCCTGGCAGAGCGTGACACGCGCCGCCAGCCTTCGACCGACGACAAGGTTCTGGTTGCCTGGAACGGCATGATGATCGGCGGCCTGGCGATGGCGGGGCGCGTGCTGGGCGGGGTGGCCTACACCGCCGCGGCCGAGGCGGCGGCAACGGCGATCCTGGATCGCATGAAGGCGCCGGACGGCGGACTGTACCGGTCGATGAGGCGCAGCCGGGCAAAGATCGAGGCGTTCCTGGAAGACTACGCGTTCTTCGTCCACGGTTTGCTCGAGCTACATCGGGCCACGAACCGGCGTTCCTGGCTGGATGCCGCGGCGGAACTGGATTCGATCGCCAACGAGCGATTTTCCGCGCAGGGCGAACACGGCGGAGGCTATTACGACACGCTCGATGGTCGCAGCGACCTGTTCGTTCGCGTCCGCACCACCTATGACGGCGCGATCCCCAGCGGCAACAGCCAGATGGCGCACAATCTTCTGGATCTCCACGATCTGACCGGGAATCAGGCCTACCTGGATCGCGCGTGGAACGATCTTTCCTCGTTCGTCGGCGCGATGCGCCGCCAGGGACCGGCGATGGTGCATATGCACCACGCGCTGCTGCGCGCGTTCGAGGCCGATCCGGCGCGGCGTGGGGCGGTCGGGCGGACCGCTGCGCCGCCCGAGGTCGACACGCGGCTTTCCGTTCGCGTCGACCCGGATCGCGTCGACGTGACCGCGGGGCACGCCGTGGTTCGAATCACGCTCGAGATCGCCGAAGACCACCACCTCAACGCCAGTGAACCTTCCGTCGAGAACCTGATCCCGACGCAGCTCTCGCTCGCGGGCGCTGAAGGCGTTTCGCTGGACGTCACCTATCCGCGAGGCGCCTCGAAAACCTACCCGTTCGTCGATCGGCCCCTAGACGTCTACGAGGGAACAGTCGTCATCGAGGCCACCATCCACTCGGCCACGGGCCGGATGCCGGCCTCCGGGGCCGCGCCGAAACTCCTGCTGCGCTACCAGATGTGCTCGGACCGTGAGTGCCTCGAACCGCGGACGGTGCAGCTTCCTGTGCAGTTATCGAGCGTCCCATGATCGACACGCACTGCCACCTGACCTACGAACCGCTGTGCAACCGGGTCGACGACGTTTTGAAGCGCGCCGTCGAAGCGGGCGTGGATCGCATGATCACGGTGGGCACGTCACCGGAGGACAGCGTGCGCACGGTGGCACTGGTCGAGCGCTGCGAAAAGGTCTACGCGACCGTGGGCGTGCACCCGCACCACGCCGCTGAGTGGGTGGATCGCGGCGACTTCGACGCGACGATGCGCGAGGTGTTTCGGAACCCGCGCGTCGTGGCTCTGGGTGAGATGGGCCTCGACAACCATTACGACGATCCGCCGATCGAGGACCAGCGGCGCGTCCTCCAGTGGCAACTCGAAATCGCCGCCGAACTGAATGACGGCTCGCCGATCATCATCCACAACCGCGAGGCGACCGACCAGATCCTGGAGGCCCTGCGCGACAGTGGAATCCCCGGCGGCCGTTTCGTGTTCCATTGCTTTACCGGAAGCGACCGGGAACTGGACGACGTGCTCGAATTCGGCGCCATGGTCAGCTTCACGGGCATCGTGACCTTTAGCAACGCCGCGACCCTGGCCGCATCGGCGAAGCGCGTCCCCCAGGATCGCCTGATGGTCGAAACCGATGCGCCCTACCTGACCCCTGAGCCGCACCGCAAGGTCAGGCCGAACGAGCCGTGCCATGTCGTTCACGTCGCGAAGTTTCTCGCCTCGCAGCGCGAGGTCGGTGAAAAGGAATTCGTTGAAGTGGTGGATGCCAACGCGGTGAGGTTCTTTAGATTGCCCGTCTGACGAAGACGGATCCGCTCACCCACGGATCGATCCTGTAGATCCCGTCAATTCCGAAACGACTGACTCCGCACAAGGCGGGTGGTCGGCAGGATTTTGACAGTCAACTCCCCCGATCCCTCACGCGGCCTTCAGGCCCGTCTCGAGGTAATCGGACAGCCGCATCTGATCCGCCTGGCGACTGAAGGTCTCGAAGACCATGCCCATGCGGATCGGTCCCGGATCTTCGACGTCGTCGTGAAGGCGCACGACGTGGCCCGAGGCGTGAATGTCGATACGCTGCGCGCCGGGCAGCGTGGCCTGGATGTCCAGGTGCGTACCGAGTTCGATGGTCCGGTCCACTTCGAATCTCATGCCCGTCTCGCTGATGTCGTAGATGTGACCCGACAGGCAGAATCGCTGCCTGCCTTCGGGGCGGACACGCACAAAGGTGTACATCGGCGCCAGCGCCAGTCGTGGCCGGCTTCGGTTCTCTTCTGAGGGGATCGATGACGTGGGCATGGGGCTCTCCTTTGCTCAACTCTGAGGCCGACTGAATCTTCTATCGTTATCGCCCCGGAGCCGATGTCGGTTGACCCGAATCGGCTCCGGGGCGATCGCACCGCGAGCAGCGGCTCTGGAGCGGGTCGCGGCCGCAGGCCGATAACAGGAGGTGAACTGATTCCACCTGGGGCTCCTAGATGCCGGACGACTCGGACGAGACTGCCGGTCAACGAACGCTGCTGGTCGGTACGGCACGCGGCGTCTACGAACTGCACCACGCGCTGAAGGTGGTCGAACCACCGCCCGATCAGATCGGCTGCATCGTGAACGGTCCGGACACCGTGGCGACGGCGCTGCCCCGGTTGGGCAACTTCGACGATCTGCCCGGGACACTGGTCGAGCACGATGTGGATCTGGTCCTGATCAGCCTGCCCGAGGCCATGTCGCAGATGATCCGTCGCCTGATTCACGATTTGGATCGGGTCGGCACCACGTGGCGCTTCGTTCCGATGCTTGCCGATCAGCTTGCCGGTCGCCACGCGACTCTGCCGATCGTGGCGCGGACGGGTTTGCGAACCGCGGCGGGCTCGGAGACCGGCGAGTCGTTTCCCCTCACGGTGGATGCGGCATCGCTCGATCCGTGGCAGCTTCTTCGACGCCGGCCGCGACAACTCGACACCGAATCGATTCGCACGGTCCTGTCCGGCCGCTGCGTGTTGATCACCGGGGCCGGCGGCTCGATCGGTTCGCAGTTGGCACGATTGGTGGCGGGGTTTGAACCGGCCAGGATCGTGCTCGTCGAGCGAAGTGAAAACGCGTTGTTCGAGATCGATCGCCAGATGGCGACCTTCGGAGGATCGATCACGAGAAGGGCCGTTCTGCACGACATCACCGACCGGGCGCGTACGGAGTCGGTGGTGATGGCCGAAAGACCCCAGGTCGTGTTCCATGCCGCTGCTCACAAGCACGTCCCCATGATGGAGGACTACCCCGCGGCCGCGCTGGAGAACAATTTTTTCGGTACGCGTTGCATCGCCGATGCGTCCGCGGCGGCCGGAGTCGACCGGTTCGTCATGATCTCGACCGACAAGGCCGTCAACCCCAGTTCGGTCATGGGGGCGAGCAAGCGGCTCGCCGAGTTGTACATCCAGGATCTGAACACCCGCGCGACCGGGGCGTTCTCGATGGTGAGGTTCGGGAACGTTCTCGGCTCCGCCTGTAGCGTCCTGCCCATCTGGTGCCAGCAACTGGCCCACGGCGAGCCCATCACGGTGACCCATCCGGCCCGGCGAAAAGCTGAGCGAGCAACTCGCATACGACTCCGAGGACATGCTGCCCACGGCGCACGACGCGATCAACATCTGGCGCACCACCGCGCCCGACGTCGCGCGGTTGCGGCAGATCATGATCACGATGGACCGACTTCGCGACAAGGGATCCGATTGCGACGAAGGCGCCCGCTGGCAGGGCGTCTCGCACGAAGCGATCGTCAACGCGTTGCGCGGCGCCATACCGGGAATGGTGTACGCCGCGGCGGGATGATGTGGGCCGTCGCGAGCGATGAGCGAGCGACGGAACCCACCGATGTCCAGCACCACTGACCTGTAGAAACAGACGCTCATGTGAGTCGAGTCCGGATTCTGCCGCGCGACTCCCGATCGTTTATCCTGGATCCGATGGCCAAACGTACTTCTTCTCGCCGCCGCGCCAACGAGCTACGGCCGACGAACATCGAGCCGTATCCGTCGGCGGCGCCGGGCAGCGTGGTCATCACGCAGGGGACCACCCGCGTGCTGTGCACGGCGAGCGTCGATCGGAAGGTGCCGGGCTTTCTCATTGATTCCGCCACCGGGGAACCGCGCAGCGGCTGGGTGACGGCCGAGTATGCGATGCTGCCCGGGTCGACGCCTCAACGAAAGAAGCGCGGACCCGACAGCCGAGCCACCGAGATCAAGCGCCTGATCGGCCGGGTCCTGCGTGCCGCGGTCGATCTGGACCAGATGCCCGGCGTCGCGATCACGTGCGATTGTGATGTGGTCGTGGCCGACGGCGGAACGCGTACCGCGGCGATCACCGGTGCGTTCGTGGCCCTTGGGCAGGCCGTGGCGTTCGGGCGCCGTGAGGGGCTGATCCACAAGAAGGTGATCACAGGGCCCGTGGCCGCGGTGAGCGTCGGCATCGTCGGCGGCCGGTCGTACCTCGACCTCGACTACGATCTGGACAGCCGTGCCGACGTCGACCTGAACGTCGCCATGAACCATCGCGGTGAGTTCGTCGAAGTGCAGGGCACCGGCGAACGAGCGACCTTTTCTCGCGATCAACTCAATTCACTGCTGGATCTCGCCACGACGGGCATCACCAAATTGATGCGGATTCAAAACGCGGCGCTGCGCGCGACTGTAGAACGATAGGCGATTTCAGGCGTACGCGATTACCCACTCGTTACGCCCTGCGGCTCCGGGTAGAGCGACCCGAGCCGATACTCCGCGTGTTTGTCCAGGTATTCGCGGACTCGCGCGGCCCGACTGAAGGCGTCGGGCATGAACTTCACGGCCTGCGTGATTCGGTCGTCGGGTTCGGCGCAGCTGAAGCGCAGGAAACCTTCGCCGGCTTCGCCGAAGCATTCTCCGCCCAGACAGGCCACGCCGAAGGCGTCGTCGGCGCCCTCGAGCAGGTACATGGCCAGGCCGTGGGACGTGATTCCGAGACGATTGCAGATCACGGTCACGTTCGGAAAGACGTAGAACGTCCCGCCCGGCGGCACCACGCGGATTCCATCAAGACGCTGCAGCGCTTCGGTCAGGAGCTGAACTTTCTTGCCGAAGAGGCTCATGTTCCGGTCTCGCTCGTCCGCGTCGCCCCGCAGACCTGCCGCTCCGGCGATTTGTACCAGAGGCGGGACGCACGAGAGGGAGGTGTTGATCATCTTACCGATCGTTTCGGCGAGGCGGGGGCTGGTGACGGCGTAGCCGAGCCGCCAGCCGCTCATGCTGTAGGACTTGCTGAAGGTGTACGCGGCGACGCACTGATCGAGCAGGTCGGGCTGCGCCAGCGGCGTGTGATGTGTGCCGCGCCAGACCATCCGGTCGTAGGGTTCGTCTGAGAGTAGAGCGGTCTGGCGTCCGCGGATCAGATCGGCGATTCCCTTGATGTCCGATTCCGTGGCCACGCCCCCGGTGGGATTGTGCGGTGAGTTGAGAAAGATGGCGCGGCCTCGGGGACGATTCACGAACGCCTCGACGTCTTCGAGGTTGGGGCGAAAGTCATTTTTCTCCTTCAGGGCGCTGGTGACGACGGTTGCCTGTCGTCGCTGGATGTTCGGGACGTACGTCGGAAACTGCGGGCTGAACACGAGCACCTCGTCGCCCGGATTGAGCACCGCTTCACAGAAGAATTGCTCGAACACCTTCGCCCCGGGCCCCACGACGATGTTCCGCTCGTCGAGAGCCAGGCCGTACAGCGTGTTCATGTTCTCGGCGACCGTGGCCCGAAACTCGCCCACCCCAATGCTTGGACAGTAGTGGGTCTGATCGTTCTCGATCGCCTCGATACCCGCTGCCTTGGCGTGTGCCGTGGTCGAGAACGGGCTGTCACCGATCTGGAGTTCGACGACGTCCTTGCCCGCGGCCTTGAGTGTCCTGGCAATGGCCAGGACGTCAAAGGCGGTTTCCGATTTCAAGCCGTCGGCGAATGTGCTCAGTGTGAAGGTCATGGAACATGTTCCGGTGTTGTTGATGAGGCGGGCGCGTCGAAATGATACACGTGTGGATCCTGCCGGCAAACAAATGTCATGTTTGCCATCGCCACGATGCCCAACGTCACCTCGTCGACTGGCGTGGACTCTGAATCATTGGCGTCCCATAAGGCTGGGCGACACGGAACGCACGATTGCCATGGACTGAATCGCGCTGCTCGTCCTTACACTGAAGCTGCGGGAGGCGAAGGCAGTTTCTGGATCACCATGTCGACCGGCGAGATCACCTTGCGTTTCAGATGCCGAATGTTGCGCGACCTGTAATCTCGGCAAGGGGATGTGCAACTGAATTCTAGTCGCGATGGTTTCCACTTCTTGTAATCAAGACGAGGTTGCGAGCGTAGATGAACACACCGGTCGATTGGCCCACGATGCCGACGATGTCCTTGCGCCATATGAAGTAGGTCAGCAGCATCGATCCGCCGCAAATACTCAGCCACCAGAACAGGGTCGGCACGACGGATCGCCGGCTTCGTTCGCTGGCCAGCCACTGGACGAGCATTCGCCCGGTGAACATTGCCTGTCCCAGAAATCCCAGCGTCACCCATGCGATGCCGATTGGGCCGGAAATATTGAACAGCCTATGGAGCAGGCTGCGCGAGACGTGCTCGTTGTAGAGACGCTCGGCCAGTTGATCGGGGGTGAGCACCCGAGCGCCGTCGGGGTCGAAGACCACGTAGCGGTGCGCGCCGTCGGGGTCTCGCCGAAGCTTGACCTTCGGCCGTCCGCGAAGAGGCATCTTCAAAGGCACTGTTGCCGACGAATCGGCCTGACCGGTTCGATCGTCGCTCCACGCATCACCCGCCGAATGAAGGCCGATCAACGCGGCAACGGCGATGATGACCGCGCGGCCGTTCACGACCGAGCTCCGCCCTGGGTGACTTTGCGTTGGGGCAACTCGGTCGGCACGCCTTCATGGGTGCCGCGAGTTGCCGCAGGGCGATCGGCGTTGTCCGTCGAAGTCTCAAAGTCGAGTGACCGAATCCGGTGCCGCATCCAGCGCAGGATGAAGCAGTCGACCAGTCCTGTGATGGCTCGATTGCGAACGGAGTATTTCGTGGCGCCGGCCCGGCGTATGTGATGCCGGACGTCCACCTCAACGACGGTCGCCCCCAGCATCCTGGCGTAGGCCGGTAGAAAGCGGTGCATCCCCGCGAATTGCAGCGGAAGCCGACGGGCCAGTTCGGCGCGAACCACACGGGTCGAACAGCCGGTGTCCGTGATCGTGTCACCGAGTATCAACAGTCGTGCCGCGCGACCGATGCGGCTGCTGAGGCGGCGCAACAGGTTGTCATTCCGATTCCGTCGCACGCCTTGGGCCATGTCGGCCTCTCCGCGGCGCACCCGTTGCAGCAGTTCGCTCATGTCGGCCGGATCATTCTGAAGATCGGCATCGAGTGTGGCGATGAACGGCGCCCGGGCGGCCTCGATCCCGGCGCCGAGCGCTGCGGACTGGCCGCGCGGCGTCGCCCAGTGCAGCACCCGCAACCAGGGGCGGTGGATCAGATGTTCATTGAGTCTGGCCAACGTCTCGTCGCTCGATCCGTCATCCACGACGATTAACTCCGCCGACAGGCCGGCCCTGGTCATGGCCGCCTCAACCTCCAGCAGCAGCGCGTCGACATTCTCCTGCTCGTTCAAAGCGGGGACGACAATGGACAGATCGAGCGGGCCGTTGTCGAAATCAATTCGCGTTATGCCTGTGACCTCTCAGGGCGCGGCGGCCGGCCAGGCCCGATCTCAGTGATGGTGGGCAGACGGCGCCATGCTGTCGCCATTATGATGGAATGTCCGTCGGGTGCGTCGGCTTGCCTCCCGCAGGCCCGTACTCGATCCACCGTTCGCGGTCGACCCGGCCGCACGAACCATGTGATCCGTCATGCGACTATTCGGCGTGCAGTTGAACACCGTGTGGGAGGACAAACCCGCGTCCGAGGCACGGGTTCGCGATCTACTTCGGGGCGTGGATGTCCGGGAGGGCGACCTTGTCGTTCTGCCGGAGATGTGGGCCACCGGTTTCAGCCTGGACACCGAGAAAATCGCGGAGGACGCGGGTAACGGCCGGGCGCAGTCGTTCCTGTCGTCGCTGGCGACCGAGATGGGGGCGTTCGTCCTCGGGGGCGTCGTGACCCGGGGCGCGGGTGGCAAGGGCAACAACGAGGCCGTCACCTACGGGCCCGACGGACGTGAAGTGTGCAGGTACCGCAAGCTCTTCCCGTTCACGCCCGGAGGCGAGGCCGATCATTACCACGCGGGCGACCGAGGCGCACACTTCGCGTGGCACGGATTCGGGGTCGCGCCGTTCATCTGCTACGACCTGAGATTTCCAGAAGTATTTCGCGGTGCCGTCGCAAACGGTGCCGAAATATACGCCGTGATGGCCAACTGGCCGTCGTTGCGCCGCGACCATTGGACGACGCTTCTCTGCGCTCGCGCGATCGAGAACCAAGCCTATGTGATCGGCGTGAATCGCTGCGGCGACGACCCTGACCACGCCTACCCGGGGTGCAGCCGGATCATCGATCCGTCCGGCAACGTTCTTACCGATGCAGGCGAGGATGAAACCGTCATCAATGCAGAACCTGACCGCGCCGCGCTGATCGAATGGCGGCGCAGCTTCCCCGCGTTGTCCGATATCCGTGCGCAGTACCTGCCGCCTGATCGCGCCTAGTTACATGGCGAACGCGGGCCGCGCGTTGATGGTCGCGCCGTGATCCTGTACGATCTACGCATTGAGAGGCAACGCTCGGTGTTCCAGATCGGCCCGTCGAGCGGCGGGATCCGGTTTCTACTGAAGAATGGTATTGAGATGCGTGGTTTCACTCGGTTTGGCGGTGCGTTGCTGGTGTTGGTCATCGTTGCAGCGTGTGACCAGGAAGATGGAACGGTGCAGGAGCAGATGAATTCGATGAATGATCGGGCGTCTGATGCGGCCGGCACGGCCAAGGACGGTGCGGCCGGTATGGTCGACTCGGCAAAGGATCGCGCCATCGATGCGGCCGGTGAGGCGAGCGCCAAAGCACAGGCGGATCTGGACGGCGCCGTGCAGAACATCAAGGACAAGCGGTTTGACCTGGCCCATGGCGCCCTGGACAAGCTCGACGGAATGAAGGGATCTCTACCAGCCGGACTTCAGGACAAGATCTCACAGGCCAGGGCCGCGATCGATGCCGCGAAGACCGCGGGCCAGGTGAAGTCTGCGGCGGATAACGTGGGCGGCGCCGTCGACAAGGTCAAGAACGCTCTGCCAGGTCTGTACAAGTAGCGCGCCAAGATGAACCGGATCGATCAGATGTTCGCGGACCTGCGCCGAGACGGCCGCCGGGCCCTGATGCCGTACCTGACTGCCGGTGACCCGGACCTCGCGACAACCGCGGCGCTTTTACCCGCAATGGAGAAGGCGGGCGCCGCGGTTTGCGAAATCGGGATTCCATTTTCAGATCCAATTGCCGACGGGCCGGTGATTCAGGCGTCGATGTCCCGCGCGCTGGCCGCGGGCGTCAGGCCGCGCCACGTGCTTCAGATGGTCGCAGACCTTCGCACCGCGTTGACGATGGGGCTGATCGCCATGGTCAGCTATTCCATCGTGCACCGTCTCGGGACCGGATCGTTTCTGAAGGACCTGGCAGCGGCGGGGATGGACGGCGTGATCATTCCAGATCTGCCGCTCGAGGAGTCAGAGGCGATGGTCGATGCCGCGCGTGACGTGGGGATGGTGTGCGCCATGATGGTGGCGCCCACGACGGCAATCGAAAGGGCTCGGCGCATTGCCGGCGCCGCAAGCGGATTCGTGTATGTGCTGGCCAGGGCCGGGCTGACCGGCGAGCGGCAGGCGGTGCCACCACAATTGGCCGGGAGGATTGAAGACCTGCTCGCGGTCACCGATCTTCCCGTGGCTGTGGGCTTCGGCATCGCCACCAGGCAGCACGTGACGCAGATCGCCCGGGTGGCGGACGCCGCGATTGTCGGTTCGGCGATCATGCGGCGAATCGCCGAGCACCGGGACCAGGGGTCGTCGGTCGTTGTCGATCAGACCGCCCGGTTCGTCAAGGAATTGGCTGGCGGCCTCGTGCCCGTGTGATTCATGAGTTGATGGGTCTATGATCTAGGTGGATAAAACAGCACCGGGTGGCCGATGGTGGCCAGGGTTCCGTCAAGGGCGATACGCACCCGTGTGGCGCCGAACAACGTGGCGCCGAACAACGGATGAATCGTTGATGTCAACGCGGTTGACGAAAACTTTCGGTCGGTGGGGGGCGTTGCTTCTGCTCCCGATGGTTGCGATTTCCGGGCCCACGGCACATGCAGGGCCCGCGCCCGTCCAAACGGCTGATTCGATGCTCGCCGATCAACTCGTCAGCCGAGCTTCTCAATCGCTTCGGAATTCTTCACAGCTGATCAGCGGCCAACTGGAGATGGCGCGGATCATGCTTGATCTGGCGCTGGAAATATCTCCCGACGACATCGAGGCCTTGAGACTTCGCCTCGACCTGGCCCGAGAGGCGAATGATCTGAAGGGGCGCAGGGAGGCGTTGGCACGTTATATGCGGCTGGTCCCGGACGACGATGTGGCCAGGCTCGAGTCGATTCGCCTGGTGATCGAGCAGGAGCAGCGCCTCGATGCCCGAGTGGCGATGGTCGAAAAGATGATTGATGGGCCGGACGCCGAGCAGTTGAGTAAGCCACTGAGATCGAGGCTGGCGTCGTACTGCGCACAGGCGGCTCGTGAGATGGGCGACACGAAGCACTTCAACACGCGTGCCGCGCAAGCGCTGAGGCTCGACCAGACGAACACCGAGGCGGCGGCGATGGTGTACGACGAAGTCATTGCCCGTCGTCGCGATCCACGCTCTGCAGGCGCGGCGCTCATGTGGGCGATTCAGGCCGAACCCATCGCCATAGAACCGCGACGCAAGCTGGCAGAAGTGCTGCTGTCTCAGGGGGCCTATCAGGAGGCTGTCCAGCAGTTCATGGCCACACAGGTCAGTGCGACAGAGATGCAGAGTGAAGGCTTCTACCACGATTGGATCCTGTGCCGCGCCGCGATTGGAGACGAGCAGAGTACGGACGAAGCGATTCAGCTTCTGAATACTTACGAGCGGAAGATCATCGATGCGCAGCGCGCCGGAGCACCGAAGAAGCAGGAGGAGGATGACGAAGCGGGGCGAGTCGATGCGGAACCGCCAGTGCCTGTGCTCCCACTCGATCTGGAACTGCTGCGTCTGGCCGTTCTTCGCCATTCAGGCAGCAATATGCTTGCACAGGGATCGTTCGGTCGGATCCAAAACGCCCTCACATTGAAACACGCCGATGACGACCGGGCGGGCCTCGATCTGGCGTGGCTGTCAGCCTGGCTCGGTCCCGGTGTGGAGCCGGAACAATTGGCCCGGCTGGTGGCCGAACGCGGGGACGATCCGGTGGTCCAACGGATCGAAGCATGGACGGCCCTTCGCCAGAAGCGATATGACGAGGCGCGACAAATCTTCGAGAAATGGGCGGATCGTGACCCCTACGCGCTCTACGGACTGGCCCGGTGCGACAGGGCCGGCCCGCAGCCCGAGGATCAGACCGATCGCCTTGAGCACCTGCTCGTGGAGCGGTGGCCGGCGAGCCTCCCGGGAATGCTGGCGGCGCGCGACTTGGTCTCGGACGGGGTTACGGTGGAACCGTCTCCAGCCGGCCGCTGGCTCACGAACAAACTCGAACAATGGCCGTTGAATCTTCGTGATCCGAATCCGCACCTGACGCCCTGGACCACTCTAGAGATCGAGGTCGAGCCGAAGCAGTTCGATGCATTCCAGACGATATCGGCGAAGTTGTCGGTGCGAAACAATACCGAAGTGCCTTTGGCCTTTAAACCGAGCGGGACCATACCGTCCCGACTGTTCCTCTACGTCGCCTCGGCGCAGGGAGGAGATAACCTGGCAACGATGCCGCCCATAGTGGTGAATGTCGGTCGGCGTCTGCGGCTTGAACCTCACGAAAAAATTGAACTGAATGCGCGGATCGATCGGTCCGACTTCGGCCTCGGGATGCTCGGACGGGCCGGCCAGGTAGTGACGTTCAACGTCTCCGCGATTCTGGATCCCTATCCGAGGCCTGATGGGGGCGTGGCGCACGGGCTTATCGGCGACCGGGCGTTCGAGTACCACCTGCAGTACTCGAACGATCCGGTCCATCTTGGCGCGTTCAAGACCTGGCTGAACACGTTGGACGAACCGAATCCGGTGAAGCGCATGGCGGCCATCGCGATGCTTGAACACAATTCGTCCAAGCTGTTCGGGCAGGTCAAATTTCGCCAATCCCAGCTCGATAGATCCAAGAAGGCGGAGGAAGCGGAATTGGATATTTTTGACGCCGACGAGGAGGACGTGGCGCGGTTACGATTGGCGCCGGACACGAAGGACGAGATAAAAGATGAACTCAAGATCGTGCGGGATCTAATCGACAGGATCGGGTCGTCGATTACAGAGCGATTCGGCCAGATGA
>CAUZBA010000014.1:0-19878 GCA_963577635.1 Phycisphaerae bacterium | reverse complement strand
GGGGTTGGTCGCGGTCCAACCCTGCGCGATGTCGTGGTAGACGATGAGCCTGCGTTCGCCGCGGGGCGAATACTTCATCGCTGTGGGTTCCGCGTTGGCCTTCAGTGCACTCAACATGCAACCTCCCAATAGCAGCGTTGCCGGCAGCAACACGAGATTCGCCGATGTCTTATATGGCAATGGATGTCTCCACAAGAGGGTTCGTGACCGACGGCTCTGGCGGATTATAGTGTTAAACGCGCAGCTCAGGCACGACCTCGCGGATCGCCGGCTACCGCGGACGCACCTTGACGTTGACCTCCTCGATGCGAATGGCGCCATCGCGATCGGCCGCCTTGGTCAGACCGATGGCAAGCTCGTTGTCCCCGAACTCGATCAGCTGCGGTTCGAGGCGCAATCTGTAAAGATGGTACGGTTCGTGTTCACCCTCGCTGTTCGTGCCATCCCAGATGAAGAAGCGATTCAAGATCTCGGGTGATACGACCTTGCCGTTCAACTGAACCGCGACGACATCTTCTTCATTCATGCCGACTACCTTGAACTCCATGACGGCCGAAACATCCTGCTTCGTCAGGTCTTCGGCCAGTCGAAACGCGAACGTGCCGCGGGCGCCGGCCACGGAGCGATCGAGGATGATCACGTCGTAGCGGATGCCGCCGGCCGGGTTGTTGGGGTTCGGCTCCCCGACGGATCGCCGCCAGAAGAGGAAGTCCCTCTGGTGCTTCGCGAGCGTTGTTGGATCAGTGATCGGCGCGAGATTCATGAGTCGCGGCACCATGGTCTGAACCGTCACGTCGGAGATCGGCAAGTAGTTGAAGGTCGAGATGCCGTCGGCACCGAACGCGTAATAGTTGTGAGCCGCCGCGTAGTAGTGCTCAGGCTGAAACGCGTTCTTCCCAAGCGCGTGCTCGATGCGACTGGGACCGGCCCACAGGTTCAGACTCGGGTACACGCGGCAATCGGTGCCCTCCGTCAGCTTCCGGTACTTCTCGATATTTGCGCTGAAATCCATGTACCCGAAGTGGGCGGGCACCACGTAGTCGACCAGACCTTCCCTGATCCATTGTTCGACGTCGAATCCGAAGAGTTCGCACTCTTCGAGGACATCCGGCACGCGCACGCCCAGAAGCAGCCGGCGGCCGCGTTTCTTGCCCGCGTCGTCAAGGCATGTACGGATTCGCCGGTGAAAATCGGTCAGCAGATGCGCGTTGTCGCGCTCCTCGCCGACTGAAAACATGAAGACCCATCGCATCCAGTCAAGCTCGACACCGTCGACGTCGTAGTGGTCGAGCAGGTCATTCACGTAGGTGACCATCATGTCCCGGAAACCCTGGTGTGCGTAGTCCAGGCCTCGCGGAACGCCCTGCGCGTGCCACTGCGGATGCTCGCGGTACACCCTGGCGTTTGCCGCCGCCCCGTGCCGGTCGTTCATGCGCAGGCCCGCAATGAATGTCATGCCCTCTTCGTGGGCCTGATCGAGAAAGATCCGCACCAGGTCGTGACCCGCTTCATTCATGTCCTTCAGGCAATCCATGAAGGGGATGACGTTGTATATCGGCTCGTCCACCTTCGAGACGCCCGGTGCCGTGTTCGTCGCGAACCAGACAAATAGACAGTGGACAAACGTGTCGACGCCGGCTTCGGCGTGAGCGCGCATGATGGTTTGAACGGATGTCTTCCAGGACTCGGGATCCTTCAGCCAATCGGCGGCGATCTCGTTCTTGGCAGGGATCGTCGAAGCCCAGGCCTGCGCCGGGTCGTGACAGACGATCAATCTTCGCTCGCCACGGGGCGCGTAGCTCGTCATTTTCGATTCCTGACCGGCCCGCAGGTCGCCGACATTGCAGCTTCCAAAGAGCAGACCGATCATCAGCAATAAGGGCGTCGTAGAAGTTATTCCTGCCAATGGGCTCACTCACACGCCGGATCGTTGCCAGGTTCGTCGCGGGACAGTAACATCCAACGTGTTTGGTGTCGAGCCACTCAATTCGTCGACCATCGCGCGCGACGGCGCGCTGGGAATCGGTTGTCATCAAGGTGCATCCCCATGAGAACAGTCAATGCCACGCGGCGACATTCGTCATGACCATTCAATGAAAAGCAACTTCAACGGCACGTACCGCGGCGAACACCTGGATCAAATCGCGTTTCCGCTCGGCGGAATCGGGGCGGGGATGATCTGCCTTCAGGGAACGGGCGCGCTGTCGCACGTGTCCCTGCGTCACAAGGCGGATGTCAAGAACGAACCGTGCGTCTTCTCGGCAATCTGCGTCAAGGGCAGTCCGAACACGGCGCGGGTGCTTGAGGGGCCCGTTCCCGAGTGGAAGATTCTCGGCAAGGGCGGCGGCGGGGGCGCCTCGGGCTCGACCTACGGCCTGCCGCGATTTTCCGAGGTTCAGTTTTCCAGCCGCTTTCCGTTCGCGACGATCGACCTGTCGGACCCGGATGTTCCACTGAGCGTTCAGATCACCGGATGGAGTCCGTTCCATCCCGGCGACGCGGACGATTCGAGCCTGCCCGTCGCGGCGCTCGAGTACCGCTTCACGAACACCGGCGATCAGACCGTCGAGGCGGTCTTCAGCCACAACGCCAGGAATTTCGTGGCGCCCCACGACGCGGAACGCACCGTGAAAAATGTCCCGGGCGGTTTCGTTCTGACCTGCGCCGCCAGCGAGGAGCGACCCTGGGACGACGCGACGTATTGCGCAAGCGTGACCGATCGACAGGCGAGGGTGAACTGCGCGTGGTTCCGGGGCGGATGGTGGGACGCGCTGACCATGGCGTGGAAGGACGTTCAGGACGGCGCGTGCTATGAGAAGTCACCGCACGACACCGGCGAACCGTCTCCGGGAGGCACGGTATTTGTCCCCTGCACGCTTGAACCTGGGCAGACGAAGTCCGTGACGTTGCAACTGTCCTGGTACGTAGGGCGCAGCGACTATCAATTCTGTTTCGACAAAGGCGCCAATCCGGATGAACTGCCGTCGCCCACGACGGAGAACTACCGGCCGTGGTATGCCGGTCGGTTTCGCGATATCCAGGAGGTGGCGAAGTACTGGCGCGACCGGTACGACGCGCTTCGCGACGATGCCCAGCGATTCAGTGACTGCTTCTACGACTCGACGCTCCCGCCGGAGGTGATCGAAGCAGTCGCGGCGAACTTGAGCATTCTGAAATCACCGACCGTGCTTCGCCAGTTCGATGGGCGCCTCTGGGCCTTCGAAGGCTGTACCGACGTCGGAGGCTGCTGCGCCGGCTCGTGCACGCACGTCTGGAACTATGCCCAGGCACTGCCGCACCTGTTTCCCGATCTCGAACGGACGCTGCGAGCCACGGAGTTCGGCGAGTCCCAGAACGAGGCGGGGCACCAGCAGTTCCGCTCTTCGCTGCCGATCCGGCCCAGCCCGCACCACTTCTACGCTGCAAGTGACGGCCAGCTTGGCGGCATTATGAAAGTCCACAGGGAATGGCGCATCGGTGGCGACAACGAATGGCTCATCGCGATTTGGCCGAAGGTGCGCGCAAGTCTCGACTACTGCATCGGTGTGTGGGACCCGGGGCGCAACGGCACCGTCGAGGAGCCGCACCACAACACGTACGACATCGAGTTCTGGGGGCCGGACTCGATGTGCACGAGCTTCTACCTCGGCGCGTTGACGGCTGCGATCGCGATGGGCCGTGCGCTGAACGATGATGTTGGCGCGTACGAGACGCTACTCGCCAAAGGAACCGCGTACCTTGAAGAGCGGCTCTACAACGGCGAATACTTTTTCCAGGAGGTTCGCCGGGACAAGCCCATGCCGACGAAGGAGGACGGGCACACGCCGGACCCGGCCAAGCGCTCCGCGGAAGCGATCGAGCTGTTCGGCAAGGAGGGACCCAACTACCAGTACGGGACGGGGTGCCTCGCAGACGGCGTGCTCGGGTCGTGGATGGCCGCCGTGTGCGGCGTCGCGCAGGTGCTTGATGCCGGAAAGGTCATGAGCCACGTGGTGGCCGTCCATCGACACAACCTGAAGCACGACCTTTCCAAGCATTCGAATCCGCAGAGGCCCGCGTACGCCATGGGGCACGAAGGCGGCCTGCTGCTTTGCACATGGCCGCGGGGCGAAAAACCTTCGCTGCCCTTCGTCTACAGCGACGAGGTGTGGACCGGCATCGAGTACCAGGTTGCATCGCACCTGATGCTCATGGGTCGCGTCGAAGAGGGTCTCGAAATCGTCAGAATATGCCGGCAGCGCTACGACGGCCGCGTCCGCAATCCCTTCGACGAATATGAGTGCGGTCACTGGTACGCGCGGGCCATGTCGTCATACGCTCTTCTGCAGGGTCTGACGGGGGCGCGATATGACGCCGTGGACGGTGCGCTCACCCTGGAGCCGCGGATCAGTGGCGACTTTCGCAGCTTCATCTGCACCGCCACGGGCTACGGCACGGTCGGTGTTCGCGATGGTGAGCCGTTTCTTGATGTGCGTCATGGCGCGATCGACGTCGGCGAGATGCGCCATGTTCCCCGCGGCGACAGGAGCGTGTCGAGGGTTTAGAGCGGTTTCACCCATGACGTAGCGTCCTGAACTGGCTGCAGCCGCGCCTGGCTTTGTCGTGCTGCATCGACGACCCGCAGCGGGGTCGCCTGCTTCGCCCTCCTCGCCAGACTTGCTTCGCCGACGCTCAAGACGCTACGGCATGGGTAAAAACGCTCTAGCAGGACGCTAAACAACCCAATTGGACCCCGTTAGATCAACCATGATTCGCGCGTCAAGCATCGATGCCACGCTGCAATTGATGATTCGCAAGACGAAAGTAGTGTCTTAAAACACCTCTCGGAGCGTCATCGCGGGTTGCTTAGCGGCCTGCTAGAGTTGACTCACAATTCTGCCGGACGCACGGCCTTGCCGCTCTCGGCGGATTGGTGGACCGCTTCGACCTTGCACATATAGAGAACACCTTCGGTGAAATCGGGCCGGACCGGTCGATCCTTCGGGGGTTTCCCGGCCCGGGCCGCCCGGACCGCGCCGACGAAATCCGCCTCGACCGTCCAGGCCGTTTTGCGGTCGTCCGGAACGTCTACCGGCTGTAACGGATCACCGGGACCGGCGAATTCGAGCGTCTCGGCGAAGTCGTAGCGTAGCGTTCCCGCAAGCCCGCGGATCGTCAGACACAACGTCGGGCTGGTCTTATCCACGGCGAGGCCGCAGTGGTGTTCGACGGCCAGAGCACCGGATTCCAGCCGGCCCGAAATGGTCACGACCTGGGGAATCTGAATCTCCACATCCTTTCCTTCATCGGTCTTGGTGCCGATGGGCGCCGCCTTCTGGGCGGAGAGTTGTTCGTACGGTCCCACCATGGCGTTGAGCGTTTCGGCGAGGATGCCCATCATCATCACCTGTCTGCCGCTGTACTCGATGCGTTCGCGCCACGTCACCGTCGTCAGATCCAGGTTGGCGCCGGTGACCGCCATCAGCTCCACTGAAGTGATTGAGCCCAGTTGACCGGATACGATCATGTCACGGATGTAATGCTCGCGCGGCCACGGGCACGGGCAGATCATGTTGACCAGGTCCGCGTGCGCCTCCGATGCGGCGTGCATGGCCCTAGCCTCTTCCAGGTTCATGCACATGCGGGCCTGACAGAACACGTGCTTGCCCGCGTCGAGCGCGGCGATGGACATCTCCTTGTGCATGTAGGGCCAGGTGCCGATGAATATCGCGTTCAGGTCGGGGCGATCGAGCAGATCCTGCCATCGATCGGCGACCTCAGGGATGTCGAAGTCGCGTGCGACCGCCTCGGAACTGGCGCGCGACCGGTTGACCACGGCGACCACCTCGGCACCGTCGACCTTCTTCAATCCCGGCAGGTGCCTGTCACGGCAGATGCCCCCGGCACCGATGAATCCGATGCGCACTGGTTCTGAAGATGCGGTCATGTCCGACTCATCTCCCTTCTTGAGTCAACTCCCCACCCACCTCTCGCGAAGAGTAGACAGGATCACGGGATCGACAGGATTTACAGGATCAGATTGTTTTGGAGTTTTGGCTGCGACCACTCAACCACACACCCGAACCGATCCTGTTGATCCTGTCAATCCTGTGATCCTGTCAACTCCCCGGTTCCACCGATCGCCTGTCTCCACGGGGACGCCGAAGCAGCACCGCGCCGCCGAACAGAATCAGCCACGCCATTGACGGCGCGGGGACGGGCGGCCCGTAGATCGCCTGGATCCCGGTGATGTCGTCCGGGTGCAGCTCGCGGCGGCCACCGGCGTAGACCCGCTTCCATCACCGAACCGACGACGGTCGAGTGCTGGAGGCCCAGCGAGTGCCCCAGCTCGTGCAGGGCGATGGTGGAAAAATAAAAGTTGCCGTTACCGACAATGTCGTTCGGATCGTCAATCCAGTTGCGGATCACGTCGAAGTGGGCGTCGCCCAGGATCGTTTGTCCCAGGAACGGAAGAAGCTCGGTTCCCGGCAGATAAGCGTGGGCCAGTTCGTTCGGGGAAACGCTGTCGTCGATCTCCCACGCCGCGACGCGAATGTCGCCGAGGTGGCCCCCCTGAGATTCGGAAGCACCACCGGCCACGCCTCCGTCGGCGACCATGCCCAGATTCGTGAATCCGCTGGCCGCGTCCCAGATGTCCAACGCGTCGTCAATGGCGGCCAGCTCCATGCCCACCAGGCCTGGGTTCAAAGATTCCAGTGGCAGGGTCAGGAAGAATCCGTGTGTCGAGTTCAGGTTGAACGTGAACCCGGTCCCGCCCAGACCCCCGGGCATAACGCTCCAGGTGGCGCCGCCGGGTGCCGGATTGCCCGTGGAGGTTCTCGACGTGTTCGGGCCGGGATCCCACGCCGTGAGACCGACGGTGAATTCCTGCTGCGCCGGATCGACCGGCGGCGGGAATTCATAAATCGTCGCATCGGTCGAAACGCAGAACACGACGGCCGTGATGCACGCCGACAGGGGCACGACACGGTTCGATCGGCAAGGGCTCATGGGGAACCTCCATGCCAATGGGAGTTGATACCGATCAGGACCCGGTTCCGTCGGTCAACGCCAGATTTGAGAAAATAATTGGAATGTTGAAGACCCCGGATCGTGAGAAATCGCTACGAATTATCGGCAGACGGCTACACCGCTGTGCTGGTCGATGTCAGTTCCGGATCGCAGCCCAGAGACTGCAACCATTCGAGGTGCTTGTCCCAGCAGCGTTGCATCGACCGGCGCTGGTCGGCCGAAGGCATCGACAGCGGTGGGCGCATCGGTCCGCAGTCGATGCCCAGTAACGGCATTGCCTGTTTCACGAAGACCACGGGCGAAAGTCCGGCGCTGAAATCCGCCATGAATCGAGTCATACGATGTTGTAACTCCCGCGCTGCGGCCAGATCGCCGTCTGCATGTGCCTTGAGTATCCGGATGAACGCGTGTGGCATGTAGTTCTGGGTGCCTCCGACGCCGCCGTCGGCACCCATGACGAGGCCGGCGAGAAACATCGAATCCATTCCGAACAGCAATGTCAGACGGTCGGGAGCCAGGTTTTTGATCCGGTGCATCATCGTCAGGTTCGGGTCACTGAACTTGACGCCCCGGACGGCATCGTGATCCAGAAGTTTTTCGACGATCGTCGGTGTGATCGGCACGTGCGTGGCCACGGGCAGGTGGTACAGAAACAACGGCAGACCGCATCCATCGGCCAGCCGCCGGTAGTAGTCGACGACCTCTTGGGTGGTGACCCCATAGAAGAAAGGCGGTAGGCTCGCGATCGCATCGGCGCCGCACTTCTCTGCATGGTTGGCGAGTGTCAGAGCCGCAATCGGGTCGAGGGATCCGACGTGGACGATGACCTTGATGCGACCGGCCGCTGCATCGATTACCGTTTCCGTGATCCGGAACCGCTCGTCGGCAGACAGTGACTGGCCCTCGCCGGTGGCGCCCGCGATCCACAGACCGGCGACGCCCGAGTCGACCTGATACGTCACGAGTTTCCGCAGTGTCTGCAGATCGACCGAGAGATCCTCGTGCATCGGTGTGACGAGCGGGGGATAGATACCGGGGAATGCGACCATCCAGTGAGTTTACCGCGTTGACCATCGAAGGTCAACGAACAGAGCCAGGTGGCCGGCCAACATGTCGCGGCTTGCTTTCCCTAAACATGGTTGAGAATTCATATTGAGTGAGGAACTGACATGCAGAAGTTGAAAGTATTGCTCCTTCCGATCATCGAACCGCCGATTTCCTCGCCGTGGTGCGACGACGTCGTTTCCGAAGTAGGCGATCATCACGACCTGAAAGTTTTCGACCGGAACAAGCCGCTCGCCGCGCAGTTTGGTGAGATCGACGTGGTGATCGACCACGGCGGCAAGGTCGCAACGCGCGAGATGATGGACGCCGCCGTCAAGGCGCGATTGTGGCAGATCCTGGGAACGGGATTCGAGACGTTCGACCTGGATTACATTCGCGGGCGCGGAATACCCGTGGCCAACTGCCCGGGGCAATTCAGCAGCGTCCCCCTGGCCGAAACCGCGATGATGTACATGCTCATGCTGGCGGGCCACTACCGCGAGCGCCTGGCCAACTTTCGTGAAGGGAACATGCACGTGCCCGTGGGCCGGGAACTGGACGGGGCGCACCTGGTGGTTCTGGGCTTCGGTGCCAGCGGCCAGGAACTAGCGCGGCGGGCCCGGGCGTTCGGCATGAAGATTTCGGGCATCGATGTGCGAAAGATCGAACAGTTGACCCTCGACGAAATCCAACCGGACTTCATGGGGTCGCCGGACGACCTGGACCGGCTGATCGCCACGTGCGATTACCTTTCCCTGCACCTGCACGTGAATGATGCGACGCGCCAAACAATCGACGAGCGCCGCCTGGGGCTGATGCCGCAAACGGCCTGTCTGATCAACATCGCGCGTGGGGAGCTGGTCGACCAGGAGGCGCTTTTCTGCGCCTTGGAAGCGGGCCGCCTCGGCGGCGCCGGCCTCGACGTGTTCACGCAGGAGCCGCCCGATCGTGACCATCCGGTCTTCAGATTGCCCAACGTGGTCGTGACGCCGCACACGGCGGGTGCGACGAACCGAACGTCACGCAGGCGGGCGCAGTGCGCCGCCGAGAATGTGAACCGAGTCGCGAAGGGCCTGGAGCCTCTCTACCGGGTCGATCAGTGAGCGTTCTCAAGGGTGAGGCTGCACGGTCGCCGGTTTGCGTTCATCGTTGATCAGGTCGAGGAGATTCAGCGTTCCCGGCCTTCGGTCGCCGTTTTCGACCGCGGCGGTGATCGTTTTGTGCGCCGCTTCGACCTCGCGCAGCAGGTAGTGCAGTGCGGCGACCATGAATGCGGCGTCCGCTTCGCTGACCTGGTCAGGTCGCGCGGACGCGAATTGACCGATGAGGTCCCGGACAAGCGGCCCAAGCGAATCATCGATCTTCAGATCACGCACGCCGTCGCGTTCGAGCCAGAGCCCACTGTTCACCGACCGTGCGGCGAGCTCGAAATGCCCAAGCGCGGCGTCCGCGAGTGCGTAGCCGACTTTCGGTTCGGCGCGCATCGGATTGGCCAGCGACTCGTCGCCGAAGCGGCGCACCGCATCCTCGTAGGCTCCATCTGAGAGCGCCGTCCAGCCCGAGTCGTCCACGACGGCGTCGGGTCGTGCGGGCTCGACGTCCACAGGGTCCGCGGGGTACACAGGTTCGGGGGAAGTGACCCAGGTGTCGTACACATAGGTTGATCCGGTGGGGCAGTAGGTCGTGCTGTCGTAGTAGCCGTAGTGGCCGTAGTAGTCGTACGCACTGTTGAACGGGAAGCCGATGTGGAACGCGAAGTGCGACTTGTGCTTCGATCCGTGACGGTGATGCGACGATCGGTGCGATCGGTGACCTGAGTGTCGCGATCGGTGGTGCGCGTCATGCCGATCGTGCGACCGTGCGCTTCGGTGCTCGGCGTTAGTCGCGACGCGTTCTCGCCGGGCATCGTTATTCTGATCGCGGACCTCGCGGCGTCGTTCGCGATTTCTCTGTATTTGTTTTTGTCTCTCGACGCGACGCTCGCGGCCCTGTGCACGATCGCTGCTTATCTGTTGTTGTCTTACGACGCGGCGTGCCAGCCGTTGATCGCGATTGCTGATGATCTGTTGTTGTCTTTCGACACGGCGTGCCAGTCGTTGATCGCGATTGCTCTGTATCTGCTGTTGTCTTTCGACGCGACGTTCGCGGCGCTGCGAGACTTGCTGTTGTCGTGCGGTGCGTTGAACCTGACGCGGCGCTCGGACTTCGCATCTGGTGCGTGCGGCTCGCGGGCTGCTTTCCTCGCGGATGGCGGCGCGGCCTTGCTGTGGTGCGTTCCGAGCGCCGGTCCTGCCGTTTCGCGCCAGGACCGGTTCGCACGTTGCCGCGGTCAGAATCAGGATGACAACGACCGAGACGATTCGATTGTTCATGGTTCCTGGATTCATCGTGTCGCTCCCGTAACAGGTCGGACACTCGCGTGACCGGTGGCGCCGCGACCTGCGAGGGCAGGGCGGCGGGACATTTCGGCCACCGTCATCTCTAAGGGCGAATGGGCCGGGTTCCGGGGGCGGCGGCCGCTCGGGCAGCGCCCAACCAGTTGTTAAATAATGAGTAACGCAACCTTGGGGCGTCGTGACCCCCCCCCGGCGGGCAACTCAGGAAGGCGAAGCGGTCCACACCTGGCCGAACAGACGCAGCCAGTTGCCGCCAAGGATTTTCACGACGTCGCCGCGCTCGTAGCCCCTGTTCGTCAGAGCCACCGCCAGGTCGGGCAGCCGGTCGGGCGTTTCCAGGCCCTTAGGTGTCATGACCACCCCTTCGCGCCGGTTCGACGGGTCGTAAAAGGTCGAGGGCAGCTTCGTGCCCTGCTGCGAGCCGATGAAATTCCAGAACGACTGCGGCTGGTCCTGCGTGAAATCGGTGCCGATCCCCACGTGGTCGATGCCGATGCGCTGCACCAGGTCGTCGATCGCGTCGACGAAGTCCTCAATCGTCGAGTCCATGCCCCAGCGCAGGAAGCTATTGAAGCATGTGGCCCCCGCGACGCCGCCCCGTTCGGCCAGCTTTGTGAGGGCTTCGTCGGTCTTGTTGCGCTTGTGGTCGCACCAGGAGCGTGCGTTCGCGTGCGTGCAGGCCACGGGCTGCTGCGAAAGGTCGATCGCCTCAAGCGTCGTGCGGTCGCCGGCGTGCGAAAGGTCGATCAGGATGCCGAGCCGGTTCATTTCGTGTACGGCATCGACACCGAAATTGCTTAGGCCGTCGTCACGCCGCTCAAAGCAGCCGTTGCCAAGCAGGTTGCGCTCGTGAAAGGTGAGTTGAATGATCAGGACGCCCAGACCGTGGAAGAGGGCAAGGCGATCCAGGTCGTTCTCGATCGGCGTCGCGTTCTGCCAACCGAGGATGACGCCCAATTTTCGAGTCCGCTTGGCAGCGTGGATGTCGTCCACGGTTCTGACCTGCGTCAGTTGATTGGGCCTCTGGTCGAATCGGTGCCGCCACGCCGCGATCGTGTCCATCGTCCGGGCAAAGTTCTCCCACGTCGCAAGCGTGGCGTTCATCGCCGTGACGCCGCTGGCCTTCAGGCTGCGAAAAACCTGCGGGCTGTCCCAGTTGCTTACGTTCAGCGCATCGACAACGACGGCGTCGTCGTAGAGCTGTCTGACTTCCGCGTCCGTAGACATCGTGGATCCTCCCGATTAGCGCCGCGCCGTGTCTGGTGCGCCGCCGGGCGTCACATCTTCGCCGCCTCCGTTCCTCGCCGGCCGAATCATTCGCCAAAGGCCGAACTGAGCGATCACGATGACGCCGATGGTCCAGACGGCGCGATCGAGGATCGCCGCCGAAAGCGCCAGGGATTCTGTCACCCCAGTGCCCAGGATCCGGGCGCTGTAGACGATCGCGCCTTCGCGGAAGCCGAGGCCCGCGGGCGTGACGCTGACGAGCATCATCAGATCGGCAAGAACGGAGGCGATCAGGAGACCCAGAATGTTCACCTCGACGTCGAGTGCCGCAAACACGAGGTAGATCCGCGCCGCTCGCAACACAAAAATGGCCAGGTGCAACGCGAGCATTGTCCGGACAAACGATGCCCGGCCGCCCAGTTCACGCCACGACTCGTTTGCGGCCGCAGCCCATTGCCGAATTCGCCGCGGCCACCAAGTCGGCACGGGCAAACGCAGAAACAGCGCGGCGAAGCCGAGGACCGCCGCAACCGCAAATATCACCGCCACCCAGCCGTCCCAGGGTTCGCCGCGACCCAGCCAGAGTGCGGCCTGGCAGAGCAGACCCACCACGCCGGCTGCGGTCATTCCGAGCAGCCCTAGTGGCAGCAGAAGCGTGGCGAACTTCGTGTAGCTGACGCCGTGCTTTGTCTTCAGGTAGACCGCGGACGTGCCGAGACCTACGCGCGGGATCAGAAGATTGCTGTAGTTCATGAGAATCACGAGCATGAACGATTCGAACAAACCGATGCGATAGCCGAGCCGGGCCAGGGCGAACCGCATTGCCTGGCCGTTTAACAGGCGTGCCGCGAGAAACGCCGCGATGATCGCTGCAAGCATGTGCGGCGAGATGTGGGTGAGGCGGCCGAGTTCGCCGAAGTATGTTCGTCCCGCAAACGCCAGGCAGGCCAACACGACCACTGCGACTGTCAGGCGCAACCACCATGACGCGCGGGCGCGCCTTGGATCGGGCGATGATGATTGTGACGGGTCAGTCACCGGCATATGATAAACATCCGGAAATTTCCGGTCAACGATTGCACCGCGCCGATCACGACCGCTAATGTGCAAGCCCAATCTCTTTATTGTCGGAGCGCCGAAGTGTGGTACGTCATCGATGTATTACTGCCTCGATGCGCACCCGGAAATCTTCATGTCGCGCCGCAAGGAGCCACGCTACTTCGGATCGGACCTGAATATTCGAGAAGGCTGGCGGGTGACGGACGAAACGGAGTATCTGGCGCTATTCAAAGACGGCAAAGACTGCGCCTACCGGGGTGAGGCTTCGGTGTTCTACCTCTATTCGAAGCTGGCGCCGGAGGAAATCCGCCGCTACAACCCGATGTCCAGAATCATCATCATGCTCCGCAACCCGGTGGACACGATCGTGTCGCTGCATCGGCACTATTTCGCCACCTGCAACGAGGACATTCGTGATCTGGAGCAGGCCCTGGCCGCCGAGATCGACCGGCGCGCGGGCCGACGCCTGCCAGCAGAAGCCTGGTTCGCTGATGGACTGCTCTACGGCGATGCCGTCAGTTACGCGGAACATGTCCAGAGATACCTGGACGTCTTCGCGAACGATGGCCGGGTCCATGTGATCATCTTCGACGATTTGATGGATCGGGTGGCCGAAGAGTACCGGCGCGTCCTGAATTTTCTCGGGGTGGACAGCGCATTCGAGCCCTCGTTCGACGTCAAGAACCCCGCCCCGTCGCCGCAATCGCGGTTCCTGTACCGGATCTGGCACCGTTACCCGTGGTTGAGGCGTTCGGTCGGTGCCCTGGTCGGGCCGTCGGCGCGGCGCGAACTGATGTACCGCGTGCAAAAGGTGCTGTCCGGATCGCGGGCGCGGACGCAGATCGATCCGCAACTGCGTCATCAATTGCAGGGGCAGCTGCGCGGCGACGTCGAGAGATTGAGCGAGCTACTGGGGCGCGATCTGATGCACTGGGTGAATGGATAACGCCGGCATCTCCCTCTCTTCGGCGTGATGCCGATCAATACGCGGCAAACCGGTAAATCGTCGTCGACGTGAACGTCTTGCCCGGTCTGAGGATCACCGTGGGGAAATCCGGCCGGTTCACCGAATCGGGAAAGTGCTGCGTCTCCAGGCACACGCCCCCATGGCGTTCGTAGGTTCTTCCTGCCTTGCCGACCAGACCGTTCAGGTGATTACCGCTATAGAGCTGGATGCCTGGCTCGGTCGTCAGCACCTCCATCGTGCGCCCCGACGTCGTCTCCTTCAGGCGCGCGGCGAGTCCGAGGGGGCCGCCGCCGTGGTCCAGCACGAAATTGTGGTCATAGCCTTGAGTCGGCGCCGCCGCGAGCTCACCAATTCGCGCGCCCAGCGCCGTCGGTTCGGAAAAATCCAGAGGCGTGCCCGCCACGGGCAGGATCTGCCCCGTCGGGATCAACGTCGCGTCGGTGGGTGTGTATCGCGCGGCGGTCAGCAACAGCAGATGATCAAGGACGCGATCACCACCGGCAAGATTCCAGTAGGTGTGATTGGTCAGGTTCACCGGCGTGGGCGCGTCGGTGTCGGCGCGGTAGTCGATTCGCAGCTCGTCGCGCTGTGTGAGCGTGTAGATGACGCGCAACGACAGCGTGCCCGGGTATCCCTCCTCGCCGTCGGGGCTCACGTAGGACAATGCCGCGGACGATCCGTCTTCCGTCTCCTGTGCCTGGGAATTCCAGACGACCTTGTCGAGGCTGCGGGTCACGCCGCCGTGCAGATGATTTGGACCGTCGTTCGTTGCCAGCGCGTAGGTGCGGCCGTCCAGCGTGAATCTCCCCCGGGCGATGCGATTGGCGACTCGACCGGTCGTGCAGCCGAAGAACTGATTCTTCGGCGACTGGTACTCTTCGACCGAGTCGAACCCGAGCACGACATCCGTGGCGTTGCCGTCACGGTCGGGCACGTGCATTTGCACCAGCGTCGCGCCGAGCGTCATGACCCTGGCCATCAGACCGTTCGTATTCGTGAGTGTCACGGTGTCGACGGCACTCGCTCCCTGGGGGTGGTCTGAACGGTGCACGTCCGGGCGCACGGGCGTCCGGGCATCACGATGCAACCATATCGCGGTTCGGTCGCGTTCACCAGGAAGCAAGTCATTTATCGGCGACGTTTCGGGTTAAGATGGTGCTTTCAGCTACCGAGAACGTCGCGATGAAAGAACTCCTGCCCGGCCTGAACACACTCGAATTGCCGCGGATGTACCGCGTGCGACAGCGGTTCGACCCGACACACATCGAAGATGTCGACGAGGCGGTCCGCGCCGAGCTATCCAGACCGCAGATCAATGATATTCTGCGTGGGGCCAGGACGGTCGCCCTGGCCGTCGGCAGCCGCGGCATCGCGAACATTCGCGACATCGTGGCCGCCACAGTGGCGGCTCTGCGCGGCCAGGACGTGGACGTATTCATCACCCCCGCGATGGGATCGCACGGCGGTGCCACGGCCGAAGGCCAGGTCGACGTTCTGCACCACCTGGGGGTCACCGAAGCAAGCGTCGGTGCGCCGATCCGCAGCAGCATGAACGTCGTGGAGATCGGAGCGGTCACATCATCGCACGGTAACCGCGTGCCGGTGTGCATGGACGAGATCGCGTACAGAGAGGCCGACCTGGTCGTGCCGATCAGCCGCATCAAGCCGCACACCGGCTTCAAAGGGTCGGTCGAGAGTGGAATCTGCAAGATGATCACGATCGGACTGGGCAAGCACGTGGGTTGTGCCGCCCTGCATCGTGAGGGGATGAACGTGTTTGATCACTTGATTCCAACAGCGGGGAAGATGGTGCTCGAGACCGGCAGGATCGGCTTTTCCCTCGCGATCGTCGAAAACGGTTACGAGCAGACGGCGATGATCGAGGCGCTGACACCGGCAGCGTCGATGAAGCGCGAAGGGGAGTTGCTGCAGATCGCGGGCGAGCGCATGGCCCGCTTACTGATGGAGCGTATCGACGTGCTGGTGGTCGAGCGGTTCGGCAAGAACATCAGCGGCGTGGGCATGGACGCGAACGTCACCGGGCGCGGCGAACTGGGCGGCGCCCTGCCGGGGTATGCAGGGCCGGACATCAAGCGGATCGTCGTGCTCGGTCTGACCGATAAGACTTACGGCAACGCCCACGGCATCGGTCTGGCGGACGTCATCACCGATCGAGTGTTCGAGCAGATCAACCGCGGCGCCACCTGGACCAACACACTGACGGCGGGCAGTCTGGGGTGCGGCCGGATTCCGATCGGGCTGCCCGATGAGCGCCAGGCCATCATGGCCGCGGCGAGCTGCGTGTTCGGCGTCAAGGCGACCGAGGCGCACATCGTTCGCATCTGGAACACGCTATGCCTGACCGACATCGCCGTCTCCCAGAGTATGGTCGACGCCGTGGGAAAGACGCCGGGATGCGAAGTCATCGGCGAGTGGAACGGTACCTGGTCGCAGTCGCAGTAGCGGCCGGAATCGCTGACCGGCTGAGACGAACCACGCTAGCAGGAATCTGCAAAACTCGGTCGGCGCAAAAACGTGTACCTGAGATTTTAAAAAGTTTCGCCTTCAACGCGTTTGGACTTGATCTGCGAAGCGAGAGCGGTAGTTTCAAATTGGAGATTCTTGGGCGAACGCCAGAATCCGGGGTTTTGCAGCGTCCTGCTAGAGCGGTTTCAATCCAATCGAAGCGTTTTGAGTGTCGGCGAAACAAGTCTGGCGCGGAGGGCGAAGCAGGCGACCCCGCTGCGGGTCGTCGATGCAGCACGACTAGGTCGTGTCCCGTAGGTGAGTCGTCGGCCCAAGATCGGGCGAGCCGTTCGCTGGCAAGGAGGCCGAAGCAGCCGATGCTGCAACGCATCGGCGATGCAGGCCGACGCCGAAAGCGGGCGGCGCAGCCGATCGACGCCAGAGGCACCTGCGGGAAACGACCTGTGCCAGGCGCAGATGCAGCCAGCTCAGGACGCTTTGATTGGATTGAAACCGCTCAAATCCCTCAACCTTTGAAATCCGGATGCGGAGCCATCACCACCAGCAAGGTGGCTCGCTCGGCCGAGTCGTTGTGGACGCCATGGACGACGCCCGCGGGTGCCACGGCCACCTGGCCGGGTTCGAGGGGTTTCGTCTCATCGCCGATGCGGACATGACACGTCCCGGTCAAGCCGTGGTAGATCTTGTCGCTGTTGTCGTGGGCATGGTCGCTCTGTCGTTGACCCGGTTCCAGGCAGTAGAGGTCGCAGAACATTCGCGGTGACTCGAAGAGATTGACCTTGTTCATTTTCTGCGGTGCATACTTCGCGGTGCTGCGGGTGTCGTGAAAGCATTGGGACATCATGGCGCTCCGGCGGGTTGGGATTCGAAGACGAGATCGATGATTCCGGATCTCACGATTTCGGTTTGAACGGACCACATTTCAACGGATGACAAATCGGCACCCTTTCGGAGAACGGGCGCAATTCTGGCCGACGCCGGTCGCGGAACGGGCCCAGAAAACACCGATTTTCGGCCATTATCGGCCTGCGGCACGACTTTGATCTGGCACGGCCGTTGCATCTTAATCGGTGAATGCGTCACAGGCAGATCTGCACGGTGCAGACCATGGTCGAATGATGTGACATTCACGACGAAAGGAGCAGATCATGTTGCCAGTAATCAGACGTGCCGTGGGGTCGTTGGAACCGACCCGCTGGTTCGATCACGATCTTGATCGACTTTTAAGCGGCTTCTGGGACGGCGCGGACCGGGCGGTCACCGGCGCGTACCCCGTTGACATCCGCGAAGATGATGACAGCGTCTACGTCGATGCCGAAGTACCCGGTTTCACGAAGGACGAGGTCTCGGTGTCGATCGAGAAAGGCATCCTCAGCATCACCGCCGAGCGCAAGGCACCCGAACAGAAGGGCACGCAGCACCTGACTGAACGGCGCTACAACCGTGTCCGGCGCAGCTTTGCCCTCCCGACCGCTGTCGACGAATCGCAATCGCGGGCGAAGCTGGATAACGGCGTGCTGCACCTGACGCTTCCGAAGGTTGCCGCGGCCAAGCCGCAGAAGATCGAGGTCAACTAAGTAGAGCGGAAGAAGACAACAACTGGAGCCGCGGATTTCCGTCCGCGGCTCTTTTTACTGAAGCTCCACGGGGATGGTGAGCGCCTGTCCCTCGCGATGAATGGTGATGTCAACGGTCTGTCCGCGTTCAAACGCATCCAGGGCGCTGAACAGGTCGTTGTCGTTGCGAACCGTTCGCTCTTCGATCTTCTGAATAATATCGCCTATGACCGCCGTGCCGTCGGGTGTTCGGCTGGTGCCACGAAGACCGGCGCGGTCGGCGCCCGTCCCCGGTTGAACCTCGACGATCAGCACGCCCTCGGCGCCGAGCCGATCGAGAATCGGCCGGCTGAGCGGCTCGTTGATGACGATACCGATTCTCGGCGGCTGGTAACTCCCGGATGCAATCAATTGCGGCACGACCCGGTTCACCGTGTCCACCGGCACGGCGAATCCGACGCCGGCCGAGGCGCCCGTGGGGCTCACGATGGTGGTGTTGACACCAATCAGACGCCCGGCGCTGTCGAGCAGCGGGCCACCGGAGTTACCCGGGTTGATCGCCGCGTCAATTTGGATCGCGTCGTCGATTGTCCGGTTGCCAATGGTCCTGATCCGGCGGCCCAGCGCCGAGATGACGCCGGTCGTCAAGGTCTGGTCGAGACCGAACGGGTTACCGATCGCGAACACCTTCTGTCCAACGTTCAAATCGTGGCTCGTCCCGATCGAAACGGCCTGAAGCTTTCTCGGCGGCGCACTGATACGCAGCACGGCGAGGTCGTGGTCGGGCGACACGCCGATGAGTTCGGCGCGGTACTCGTCGTGATCGTGCAGAACCACGTTGGCGCCCGTGGCGTTGCGGATGACGTGGAAATTCGTCACCACCAGTCCGCTGCTGTCCCAGATGAATCCCGACCCGGTGCCCTGCGCCACTTCGGCAACCGACCGCGTCCACGGATTCACGTGCTGTGTCAGCGTCGTGATGTAGACGACCGATGGACTCGCGTTCTTGAAAATCGCTATGGTGCTCTTTTCGTCCTCGGCCAGATCGCCGCGCGGCGTCACGGTGCGCGGGTCACCCGAAGGAGACGTCGAAAACCACGGCAGAACGTAAGCCCACACAAACAGCGAGAGAACGACGAGCCACAGCGTGATCGAGATTCTTCGAATGGCGGATGAGGGCATTTTCTAGTTCCAGCAATTGAGGCGCGCCATCTCATCTGGCTTTGCGCGACGACGCGCTGTTGGTCCGTACGAGGCACGGAGGCACGGAGGCACGAAGGGTTGTCGTTCGGGTGCCGGTTCGCTTCGGCCACACACCTCTTTACTGCCTGACGATTCGCGTTTCGTCAAGACATTTAGTCGTTCGTTCTTCGGTCGCGACGCAAGTCGCGAATTCCCCCCTTCGTGCCTTCAAATAATCATCCTCACACCGCCCAGGTCCGCCAAGTCGTAGGGGAGGCGGCCGCCGGGCGAGCCGATGAACATGAAGTTCGCGGGAATCTTCCACTCGCGTGACAGTGCCTTGATCATCTTCGGTCCGAAGTCGCCGCGGTGGACGACGAATTCGAGATCGATCTGCGGGTAGATCTCATCGAGGAACTCGAGCTCGCGCTTGAGCGTCTTCGGTGCCTTGTTCGGATCGTCAACCACGGTGACGACCTTGACGTGAGTGGTGTGCTCGTTCTGCATGATGTAGAGCATTGCGTTGTTGAGGTTCGCGGCGTTGTCGCCGCGCGTGAAGAAGACGACCTGCTGCGAATTGATCTGCTCGATCTTCGCCTTGATCACGTCGATCGGCCCGCCCATGACTTTCCGAAGTGAGATGCGGTGCAGCGAGACGGCAATCGCGCGGACCATGTACAGGCATCCCGTGAGCAGCGCGATCCGTCCGAGCATGATCGCGATAACGAGCATCGCGGGTATGAAGTACTTCAGAAATACCCAGACGTACGGCGGGTTCAACGTTGCGTTCCCCACGAGGGCGGCCACGCCGGCACCGACACCGAGGATGACGGTGATCCAGGTCGCCCGCGTCGCCCGTGGCAGCCGAGCCCGCCGGACCTTGAGCAGGATGTTGCCAAGGCCGAACAGCGCCATGACCCCCAGGAACGAGAGTGTGTACACGCCCGCC
>CAUZBA010000013.1:0-20023 GCA_963577635.1 Phycisphaerae bacterium | reverse complement strand
CGGGCATGACGTACATGCCCTATTGCAGAAGCGGCCTGCAGCGCCAGCACTGGAACAGCAAGGGCAGAAACAGCAGCATCAGCCTGGACGGCAACGGCGTGATGAAAGATGGTTGCTGGAACGACGAACCGGCGGTGACCGAGCGGCTGCGCGAGTGGCTTGGCGCCGAGCGCGACTACCGCACGCACGGCGTATTGAGCTACAGCATGGGCGATGAGATGGAAACGTACGGATCGTGCCTGCACCCATCGTGCCTGACCGCGTATCGATTGTACCTGCAGCGGCGCTACGGACACATTGAAGCGCTCAACGCGTCGTGGGGAACGAGCTTTCCGATGTTCAGCGACGTGGCGTTGTCCGCACCGACGGATAACGATGAGAAGCAGGCGTTCGCGCAGAAGAATTATCCCCGCTGGTTCGATCGCAGGGCGTTCCAGTCGTGGAACATGGCCAACTACGTCGGCCGCTTCGGCCGGGCGGCACGGCAGATCGATCCCCGGGCCTGGGCGGGCGTCGAGGGCACGGGCTGGTTGGATGACGATCTCGACGCCATCGCCCGTGAATCGAAATGGTGGCTTCTCTATTCAATCCCCGCGGCCGAGGTCGTCCGTTCGATCGTCCCCAAGGGCTATTCCTACGGACTGTTCACCGGTTACACCGACTCCCAGACGTACTATCCGCTCAGCGATTTCTGGCTGAGCTTCCTGCGCGGCAGCAACTGCATCGGGTGGTGGCGAGCCGACAATTTTCTTGGGCCGCATTTCGGCCTGTCGAACAGCAGCAAGGAGATGGTCCGCACGGCCCGCGTCGTGTTCGACGGCCTAGGCAAGCTGCTGAACGTTGAATCGCAAATGCAGCACGACGGTATTGTCATGCTTCACTCTTTCGCATCGAGCCAGGCGGCCAGCTTCATCGAACCGGGCCCTTCGTATGGTACGTATTCGGGATGGATGACCAACAGCGAGAGCGATGCCGATCAAGGCGTCGATTGGGCCCTGAAGCCACGTGGCAAGAATCATTTGCTGTGGCACCGCGCGATCCGGGCCGTGGGCCTGCAGTTCGAATATGTAACTGATCGGATGTTGCGTCTGGGGGAATTCAAACCTGATGACTACAAGGTGATGATCCTCTCACAGTGTGAAGCAATCGGGCAGCGCGAGGCGCAGGTCATCCGACGATTCGTTCACGACGGCGGTACGCTCGTCGCCGACGTGCGTCCGGGTCTGTACGACGAACATTGCAAGGCCACGGTGGCCGGTGCGCTCGACGACCTGTTCGGCGTGCGTCACACGGGCAACGTTGAGGCTGTCAAGCTCGACGGCAGGGCAGTGGGCACGATCAGCGACCAACGCATTGACGTCGCACTTGCCGGCCTGCACGTGAACCCGGCCGTGGAACTGACCACCGGCAGGGCGCTGGGGTACGCCGGAGCGACGCCGATCATGATTGTCCACCGAGCCGGGCGCGGTCGCGCCATCCTGATGAATTTCACGATGGCTTCATTTGCGAATCTCTCCGTGCCCGAGACGAACGAGTCCGCCGCAAAATTGATCGCCTCGATATTCGCTCAAGCGGACGTGCAATGGCCATTGCGACTGCTCGATCACGACGGCAAGCGCTGTCGCAACGTCGAGGCCGTGCGCTGGAAGACGGGCGAAGGCATCGAGGTGGTCGCGGTATACGGACCGCTCGATGACGGTCGCGCCCAATGGAGGCCCAGAGAGGGACTGATGCAGCGCCTTCGCGCATCGGACAAACCGAGGCCCGTGACGCTGAAACTGCCGCGTGCCCGGCACGTGACTCAGATCGGCTCGTCCGAACGCTTCGGTCGCGAACGTTCGTTTACGATTCAGAGCCACCCGTGGCGTCCGACGTTCGTCGTCCTGAGCGACCGGAATCTGCATGCGCCGGTGCTCACACCGGAACGCGAGATCGCCGCGAAAGGACGGATGCTTCGCCTGCACGCCTCGGTACCCGGGATGACCGGATCGCATGCCCTCAAGCTTCGGGTGACTTCGCCGCGGGGACGTGAGGCACCATGGTTCGCTCGCAGCGTCATTGCCGGTCCGGATGGGGCTCATGTCGATCTTCCCATCGCGCTCAATGAGCAAGCCGGAACGTGGCAGGTGCAAGTCACCGATCTGTACACGGGCAAGAGCGCCACCAGCCGGTTTACCGTTCGGTAATCGACGCCGTTGATGCGGCCACGGAGCGATTCTCATGGCACCGGTGCGAATCGCCAGCGGCGGCGTGCAGCACGAAACGAACACGTTCGCTGCAACGCCGACCACGCTGGCCGATTTCGTTCGTGATTCCGGCGGCGATTCACAATTCGCCGGCGGCCGGGCAATCCTGAATCGTTACCGCTCAACCGGCACGGTTCACGGTGGCATCATCGACGCAGCCCAGGCCGCGGACGTGGAACTTCTGCCACTTCTTTGCGCTGACGCGCGACCCGGAGGGCTGGTGCAGTCCGAAGCGTTCGACGCGCTGCTCGGCCGTTTTATCGAAAGGCTTGAGCGGGCGATGCCCGTCGACGGCGTGCTCCTAGACCTGCACGGCGCCATGGTCACCGAAGGGCATGACGACGCCGAAGGAGCGTTTATCGATGGGGTACGCCGTTTGGTAGGTTCGGATGTTCCGGTGTTCGTCACCCTTGACCTGCATGCAAACGTGACCGAACGGATGGCGTGCACGTCGGACTTGATCATCGGATTCCAGACCTACCCGCACGTTGACATGCACGACCGTGGCCGCGAAGCCGTCGAGTTGCTCGTGCGCACCGTGCGGGGAGAGGTCGAACCGGTGCAAGCCTACCGGCAACTTCCGCTGGTCACGTTACCGCCGATGCAATGTACGCTTCGCGAGCCGATGCAATCCCTGATGCGGGACGTTCGCGCGATGGTGGGCGACCGCGATCTGCTGACGGCAACCGTGTCCATGGGGTTCCCGTTCGCCGACATCGCCGACGCGGGCGTGGCGGTCCTCGTCACGTCGGACGGCGACCCTGCACTGGCGCAACGGCAGGTGAACGATCTCGCACAGCGCGTCTGGCTGCTGCGCGACGACCTCGATCCGAAATTGACCACGATTGAGGAGGCGATGGGGGTCGCCGCGAAGCACGCCTGCGGCGCCGATGCCGGTCCGGTCATCTTTGCTGACGGTTCCGACAACCCCGGTGGTGGGGCGCCGGCCGATGGAACGGTGGCCCTGCAGGCATTGATTGACGCCGGTTTCGATGGAGCGGTCGTGGGCGTGCTCTGCGATCCGCAGACTGCAGCGCAGGCGCATCAGGCCGGAGTGGGTGCGGTGATCGAGGCACGAATCGGGGGCAAGGCCGACCGCAGCCACGGAGAACCGGTGACGTCGCGTGCGCACGTACGCACACTGAGCGACGGGCAGTTTGTCTATACGGGTCCGATGCGCCACGGCCTGAGTGACGATCTCGGTCCTGTGGCAAGGCTTGACGTCGGCGGCGTCGGGGTCGTCGTGTCCACCAATCGCATCCAGACGTTCGACTCGGAAATGCTGCGAATCGCGGGCGTCAATCCGCTGCAGTGCCGTCTTCTGGTGCTCAAAAGCGCCGTTCACTTCCGGGCGGATTTCGGGCGCTTCGCTTCCGTGATCTTAGACGGCGACACCCCGGGCATTCACCGGCCGGATTTCAGCGGGTATCGCTATCGAAAATTACGGCGACCCATCTACCCGCTTAACAAGAATGCTAATCCTCAATTCCGAAGAACACGTTGATTTTTCGTCGCACATCGGAGGCGAAACCGAGATCGGGTTCGGGTTCCGGCTCCTCAGGTGGCCGCAGGCGCGCGTCGGTGCGGGCCTGGCGTTCGGCGAGAATCTGGACGAGCTTCTGGCAGACTTCCGGACGTCTCTTGAGGATCGGCGCGAGCATATCGTGGTTCAGTTCGAAAACTGTCGTGTCTGACACGGCCGTGACCGTTGCCGATCGCAGCTCGCCGGTCAGCAATGACATCTCGCCGAAACACTCGCCGGGTTGCAACTGTCCGACTCTGGTTTTCGTGCCGTCCGTCTGCACGTGGACTTCGAGGACACCATCGACCACGACGAACAGCGACCCGCCGGGCTGGCCCTGGACAACGATGTCGCGCCCGGGGGTGAACTCCCTTTGTTTGAGAACGCTCGCCAGGCGAATGATCTCGTCGGATCGCAGTGATCCGAACAGCTCGACCCGGCCCAGCAGCCACGACCACTCCTTCTGATCGTCCGGGCCGCCGTCCAGATCTGCATCCTTATCTTCTTGCGACGGTTGAACCACGCGTACTAGAATCGGTTCGGACGCATCGAGGTGGACGTCTCGTTGCGGGAACGCAATCACGATCCCCGCCGCGCGGAAGAGCTGGTCGATCGAATAGCGCATATCGCTGAGAACGATCTGCCATTCGGTGTAGTAATGCACGCGAATCCAGAAATGCACCTCGAAGTTGAGCGAGTTGTCGTCGACCTCCGTGAACAGCACGAACGGTTCGGGCTGTGTGAAGATCTTGGGGTGCTCGTACGCCGCCAGTTTGAGCAGTCGCGTCGCCTCCCGAACCGGCGAACCGTATATCACGCCGACCGTAACGTGGGCCCGAAGTTTCGCATCGGAGAGCGTCCAATTCGTGACGTTATTCTCGAGAAACGAGCTGTTGGGCACGATGATCTCGAGGTTCGACCCGGTCTTGACGCGCGTGCTGCGCATCCCGATGTGGACGATGTTTCCGTACAGGTCGTCGATTTGGATCAAGTCGCCGACCTTGACCGGGCGTTCGACGATAAGAATGATGCCGCTGATGAAGTTGTTCGCGATGTTCTGGCTTCCGAAGCCGACACCGATCGCAACCGCTCCACTCAGAAGCGTGAACCATGTGAGAGGGACGTCGCCCAGTTCAGCGAGACCAGAATGAAGATGACGAGCAGAAGGTAGAACAGCACGGTCTGCAGGGCAGCGGCGCCACTGCGGTGTACCCCTAGGCGCGGAAGCAGGCGACGCCCGAACAGGCTGCTCATGTAACGGGCGACGATGTAGCCGACCACGATAAGGATAAGCCCGATGACGACCTTGATGACGGTGATCGGTTTTTCATTGGCGTCGTCGCTGACATGTCCGAAGTCATAATTCTAGGCCGCCACGATCGAGTCCCAGACGCGGCCCGCCACCTTTGCGACGGAGCTCGATCCGTATTCCGCGTCCAGCTCATTCGAGAATCGCATGGAGAGCTTGCGATGCTCGAGCATCCGACTGAGTTCAGCGTCGTGAATGTCGACGAGGAACTGAAGGTGCCTGCGATGCTCCTCCAACGCGCGGTTAAGGCGGACCTCCGCGGGCTCTGCGCTGTCGATGGCGAGCTCCACCTCGCGTAGGTCGCCCTTCAGCGCGTCGAAACGGTTGCGCTGCGAGTCGATGTCCAGGTCGAGGTCCTCGAGGGCCGTCTGGGTCTGCTCGACCCAACCGGAAAGCTTCGTTCTGTCGAAGTCTCCTTGGGCAAGGTCGAACCGCGATTGCCAGATGACCCTCGTTTTCGTGAGGCGATCCCGATGTTTCGTGATCAAGCTCAACTCTTCGCGGTGCGCCCTTAGTCCCGACTCCAGCGCTGCGACGTTCTCCACGAGTATTGGATCGACCTTGATCGCGTCGCTGAGCTTTTTCCTTGCTTCGTTCAGCTCGGATTCGATGTACCCGACGTGGTATGTCGGAGTCACTTCTTTCTGCTCCAGGGCTCTTTCTTCCGCCCTGATCCGGGCGAGTATATCTTTGAGGTCCACTTTTTCGAAGGTGACCTCAGCCGCGATGGCGGCGACCTTCTCCTCCTGATATTTCAGTTTGAGGGTGTTCCTGGCCTGATTCGTCTTTGTATTTGCCAGCTCGAGGCCCACCAGATCAGCCTGCGCTTTGGCGATTCGGCTGTTGAAATGTGCGATTCGGAGCGCTTCTGCCAGGGCGTTGACCCTGGCCGCATCTTCGTTCGTCTCGGCCTGCTCCTTGGCCTGGAGACGGTCACGCTCGGCCTCGTCATGAAGTTCCTTCGCCCGGTCAAGTTTGTCCGCGGCTTTCTGTAGATCGGCAACGTCGGTCTCCGCAGTGGTCGCCGCCTTGCGAAAGTCGTCGCGGGCTTTTTCAAGATCGTCAAAGGAATAGGAACTGTAATCCACGGCGCCGGGCTGCCGGAGTTCGGACAGCTTGCGCTGCTCCTCCTTGATCGATTGTTCGAGTTGCGCCTGCTGTTCGATCGCGCCCGTCTGCTGCTTGTAGATCAACTCGATCCGCGTCAGAAGATCCACGATCGTCTGCAGCCCCGGCGGCGGGTCGTCGCCCTCGGCCATCGCCCGCTGCAGCGATTTCTGGGCGGCGGCCAGTTCCGCGGCCAGTTCATCACGATACGTGGCGCTTGTTTCGCCAGGCGGGGGACTTTCCTGTCTCGCGGCAGGGGGTTCCGAAGTCGCCGATTCGGTCTGTGCCCGTACGAGGTGGCTGGAACACAGGATGGCCACGCACAACGCTGTCACGACGGACAGCGGTACGCGACCCGTGGCGCGGCGATCAGCTGCTTGAGAGGACGTCTCGGCCTCCATGGGCCTCGATTATAGGATAGTTGAGCGGTTTGACTAGAATGGGACGGCGCGGATAACGGCCCATCATTCACTGAAGCGAACGCATAGGTGCGCCGGATGATCGCAGGTGAGATACATTCCAAGAGGAAGATTCGACTCATCGACGTCGCCGAGCCGAAGCTGGGGCCGGCCACAGACGGCGCGCCGGGCCAGATCATATTTCAACCCGAGTTGGGGTGCCTCTGCGGTTCGGATCTGGTTTATTTCGAGACGGATTATCCGGAGTATCCACCGGAGTTGGGCCATTCTCTGCACGAGTTGATTGGCACGGTGGTCGACACGACCGGTCGTCGGTTTCGCCCCGGTGATCGAGTCCTGTGCGTCCCGCACGAGCAGCGCGGCCTCTTCGAGCGATTCGCCATTGGAGAGGACAGGGCTATCCCGCTGGATACGCGTCCCGCTGAGGAGCACTCGCTCATGGCTCAGCCGCTGGGCACGGTGATCCACGCGCTGCGACATCTGCCGAACGTGATCGACTTGACGACGGTCGTCGTCGGGCAGGGCCCGATCGGGCAGCTGTTCTGCGCGGCCCTCTGCAACCTGGGCGCGCGGCGAATTATCGCAATTGATCCCGTGGAATCGCGCTTGAAAGCAAGTCCGTCGATGGGAGCGACCGACGTGATTAACTCCGATCGGCACGACCCGGTCGAGCAAGTCAGGCAATGGACGGGCGGCGCCATGGCCGACCTGGTGGTCGAAGCGGTGGGGCACCGCTGCCTGTCGATCAATTTGTGCATCGACCTGTGTGCCGAACGCGGAAGGATCCTGAGCTTCGGCCTCAGCGAGGCGAGCGTCGACGGCGTTCAGTGGAAGGCGATGCTTTGGAAGAACGTCACGTTGCACACGAGCATCAATCCCGATTTCACCCGCGATTTTCCGCTGGCGATGCGCTGGATCGCCGAGGGTCGCGTCGACGTCGCCCCGATCATCACGCACCGATTCGCACTTTCCGAGATTCAAGTGGCGTTCGACACGTTTCGCGAGCGACGGGACGGAGCGTTGAAGGTGCTGGTTGAGTTTCCCGCTCACGCCTGAACGGTCGATTAGAACCCGTAACAAGATCGCGACCGTGCAAGTACGAACAGAATCGATATGAGTCGGAAACTGCATCGAGTTCTCAACGCGGTTCTGCCCAAGTTTGCCAGGCGAAGCCTGAAGCGGGGCGCACTGGCGACGATCCCTTCACTTCGTCACCTCGACATGCCCACGCGCTTGCGTCGCCTGCGGCAGCTCGGGTTCAATCCGGAGTCGATCGTGGACGTGGGGGCGGGTTCTGGCGAGTGGGCGCGGCTTGCGGCGAGCATCTGGCCGTCGACGCGGATATTCGGCTTTGAACCGAACCGAACCGAACGCCACCATCTCGAGGAAACCAAACGGAGTCTTTCGCAATTTGACTTCATTCAGGGTGTGCTCGGCCCCGAACGACGGGAAATCCAGTACCGGAACGTGGGCCACCAGACAAGCCTTCTCGACGGTGAGTCAGTGGCAACCGAATCGACCGATATGTACGCACTCGACGAGTTGATCGAAGAGGGTCGGGTTCCAAGTCCGCAATTCATCAAGCTCGATGTCCAGGGGTTCGAGTTAGAGGTCCTCAAGGGTGGGGCGAAGGCCCTGCGTGACTGTGACGGTGTGCTCCTCGAGGTGAACTTCTTCGAGTTTCTTCCGGGCGCGGCCACCTTCGCTGAGACCGTTTCATTTTTCTCCGATCGCGATTTCGTCCTGTACGACGTCGCGGGCATCTTTCGACGCCCTTCTGATGATGCGCTTTGCCAGATGGATGCGGTGTTTCTGCCGATCGATCACGCCCTGCGTCGGGATAAAGGGTATTGACGACCTGAAGAATGTGATCGGATCGTGTGTCCCAGATCATGTCTACCAAGAGGAAAGTCTTGTTCGCTTCGATCACGACGGCAACGACGGCGTTGCTCGTACTGGCCGTCGCCGAGACCGTGCTGCGTATCCAATTCGAGAGAATCGAGCACATCACGGGCGCGAGCGACTGGAAGACCGAAGTGGGCTCGAAAGGGCTTGTCTACTTCTGGGACGAGTATCATTCCGAATACGGGTGGACGAATGTACCCGGCTATCGCAGTGACGATCGTGTGCCGTTTCAGGTTGCGATCAATCGGCAAAGACTGCGTGGATCGGAGGATGTAACACTAACGCCACCTCCCGGGTTGAGGCGTATCGCCGTGTTCGGTGACTCTTTCGCATTTGGTGAGGAAGTGAACGACGATCAGACCATACCGGTCTATGTCAGCCGAGACCTGGACAAGGTGGAGGTGCTCAATTTTGGCGTCCGTGGGTGGGGAGTCGGGTAGATGATCCAGCGATTGAAGGCGGAGGGCTTCGCGTACCAACCCCATCACGTCGTGATCATCGTGGCAGTGCCGTCCGATCCGTTCCGCGACCTGGGGGACCATTTCGCGCACAACAAACCGGTATTTTCCGTCGAAGGATCGAAGTTGGTCGTGGGTAACGTGCCAGTTCCAATGGCCTCACGACAACCGTGGCTGCATCGCCATTACTTCAGTGCTGCCTGGCTGTTCGGGCGGCCTGACACGTGGCCGGCGGATTACACCGTCGATTCGATGTTACGCGTGATGCAAACCATGCTGGCAGACCTGAAAGAGCAATGCCTGCGTGCAGGCGTCCCGCTGACGGTCGTGACGATCGCCGGTCCCTCGTGGATTGCGGATATGCAATCGCATCTTGTATGGCACAAAACGATCATGCGTTTGCGCCGGACGATCAAGGACTCCGGCATCGACGTGCTCGATCTGGTCGGTTACTTGCGGCGTGCGTGCGCGCACGACGGGCAGTTGCTTGCCGCCGAGAGAGGGCACTACACGCACATTGGCAACTGTCTTATCGCGGGGCGGATCGCGCATCATCTTTCTGCCAGATACGGTTACAGGAGCATTGAAGCCGAAGACGACATGTGCGGGGCCACACAGCACCGCAGCGTCCCGGATGCCATCGACGATCTGATCGTGTACCGACGTCACGTGTTGCGAACGAGACCCGATTCCGCCGAGGCGCACCGCGATCTTGGCGCAGCGCTGAACGCGGCGAACAGGACTGACGAAGCGATTAATCAGTTTCGGCAATCGTTGCAAATCGAGCCGGACTCGGTGCCGGCCCATTACGCCCTCGGCCTGGCGCTGAGAAAGAAGGGGGAGCCGCGTCGGGCTGTCGAACACTTCACGGCATTGTTGCAGTTGAACGACGATGACGCCCGTGTCCACCACCACCTGGCCGTCACGCTGTCATCTATCGGAGAATGGAGTCGTGCGATCGACCACTATCAACGCGCCGTCTAGTGCGCACCGGACTGGCCCGCTCCCCTCGTCGCCCTCGCATGGCTGAGGGCCACGCATTGGGATGATGGGCTTCGTGACGTGACCGAAGCATTGAGTCTGGCACAGCGCGCCGTGCAGTTGACGCAAGACGATCCCCAACCGGCACCGCTCGATGCATTGGCAGCCGCGCACGCGGCCGTGGGCAACTTCGATCAGGCGATCGCGGCCGCCGAGGCCGCTATGGAGCTGGCCTCGAGCGCGCCACCCCTGGCGCTGGCGGGCGCGCGCATGCGAATCGAGCGATACCGGCAATCAAAGGCGTACAGGCAGTCGCCGCCGACGCGCTAGAGCGTTTTGAATCCAAACGTAGCGTCTTGAGCGTCGGCATCGCTGAGTCTGACGCGGAGGGCGACCTTCCTTCGCCCGCCGAAGCGGGCTTCGCGAAGGCGGGAGCAGGCGACCCCGCTGCGGGTCGTCGATGCAGCACGACAAAGACAGACGCGGCTGTAGCCAGTTCAGGACGCTACGTTTGGATTCAAACCGCTCTAGTTCGCACCGAGGTCGAACGGCGGCTCATGAACGTCGAAGTTCTTTTCGTCGTCGGTGCCCCGGGCGAGGATGGGCCGCCACTTCATGTCGGTACCGATCGGACCCGCGGCCAGCGGCTTGATGTGCGTGGGAATGTAGCGGACGGTCAGCCCGCAACGGCGTCGCGTCGAACGATTCGGCAGACTTCCATGAATGAGCATGCCGTCGTGGAGTGACATCTCGCCGGCTTTGAGGATACAGTCCACTGCGGTCTCTTCCTCCTGCGCCGTCACCTCCACCTCCTGATTGATGCTCAGCAGGTTGCCTTTCTGATTCGACTTGCCGTGGTCCAGCAGACGGTCGCGGTGCACACTGGGAATGACCCGCATGCATCCGTTGCCGCGATCGCTGTCGTCTACGGCGTACCACGCCGAGACCTCGATGGGTGGTTCCATCCCCCAATACCGAAGATCCTGATGCCAGGCGACGAACTTTTCCCTCGGCCCGTACTTGCAGAAGAAGTGCGTCGAGAGCAGGAACACGTTCGGACCCAGTATCGCCGTGACGCAGTCCAGGATCTTGGAGTGCGTCGCGATCTGCCAGATGAACCGTTCTTCGAAATGGCGGTCGAACAATCCGTTCTCAGCCTTCTCGCGACCTTCGCGGGCCTCCAGCGCATCGAAGGAATCACGATAACGCGTCACCTCGCGATCGCTCATGACCCTGATGCCGTTGAGAAAGCCGTCGCGCTCGTACGCTTCGATCCGGGTTCTATCCAACATGATGCGTTCTGCCGTAATTCTCTCACGCGGCCGTTGATGACGCCCACGTGCGGAACACAAGTCCGTGCTTCTCGAGATCATCCAGACGAATTAGCGGACACCGAGAGACAATCGTCAACCCTGAGCCGGAATCAATCCGCCCAGCGGCTCGGATTGATTCCGGGTGCCTCGTTTTTCATGCCTTCAGGCTTGTGCGGCTGCTTCCACTCGGCGCTGGTCGTGTTCAGGCTCTTGAGGAACGGCTTGGCGATCTCCGGGGCGGCGGCAACAAGTTTCGGATCCCATTCGTCGACCGGCTGAATGGGTCCGGCCCATGCGGGCCGGTAGCCGAGTTGCACCAGCTCACGAAGGTTTGAATCCTTGTTCGGATGGCTGCCGTGCAACAGCATTGAGGGGACGACGACGGCCGTGCCGGCGGGCGCCGCGATCGTGATCTCTTCGGGGTGCGATGTGTAGCGCACGTAAGGGCTGGCCTCGGCGTGAAACGAAAGATGCGATCTGGGGATCAGGCGAAACGGAGCTCGCTGCGGCGTCAGGTCGTCGAGATAGTAGAGCACGCGCAGCAGGCGCGGACAGCTCCCCTCGTAACCGAACAGGTCCGACCCGTGCGGCTGACCATCAGTGTGGATCGAGATGCCCGGCGTACCGGGAAGCGTGCGCTGAAAAAAGCCGCGTGTGAAGACGATATCCGGTCCCAGCACGTCGGTGAGAAAATCGACCATCGGCGGAAAGCCGATCAGCTCCGCGACGGCACGGCTGTGCCATTGCGGCTGTTTGACCGATCGGGTCTGGTTCACGCTGTAGCTGGTGTGCCCCATCTCCGCGTCGGCGAGTTCGCGTTTGATCCGTGCGATCCGATCGGCGTCCAGGATCCGAGGAAACACGACGTAACCCTCGACCTCCAGAGATCGAATCTGCTGGGGCCGCGTCATCGATGTGAAATCCGTTTCATCAACGTTCATGAAGCCGATGTCGTCTTCGGGTTCGGTCTTTGTCGCGGGTGTCTGCGCCATGGGTGATTCCTTGCAATCTCGCGTGTCTGAGGGTTGGCGAACCGTCGGTATTGTACGATCCGCCACCTCGACAATCACGGCGTACTCCTGGCTGTCCGGCGGTGTCGAAGGGGATTGCCGACGGTTCTACCCCCTGGCCGGTTCGAGTGCGACGCGGTCAGCGATTCGCACCGTCCCGCCGGTCTGCACGCGGCAGCACACGCCTCCGCGCCAGTCCGGCACCAGCGCCTGGCGGAGGTCCGGTTGCTGCTCGTCCATCCGGCCACACGGCTTCGTCTCACCCGTGACCTGGAGAATAATCTCGCCGATGCGCAGGTGCGCCCCCGCCGTATCGGCCAGGTTGATGCCGCGAACCAGGAGGTTCGCTCGGCGCAGAAGCCACGGTAGATCGGTTCCAAGGTCGGCACACGTGGCTCGCCATGCTTCTACAGCCAGTACCGTCACCTGTCGAGGCCCGACCCCACGGCGGAAATCTCCGATGACGCCGTCTTGCGGCGTCACCTGGGCCTCGGTCAGTTCTGTCATCGCTCCGCGGGACTCGGGCCGTATCGCGATTGCCTCGATCCTGCTGTCAACCATGTGATCGCCTCGGACTTGCGCAATGGGTCGGACCAGCTATTCCCGCACGTACTTGTTAAACAGCTTCACGTAATCTTCGCGAACGGGGCTGAACACATCGAGGACGACGGCCGGCCCGTCTACCGGTTGTGCTTCATGAGGCGTATTCGGCGGGATGATGAACAGGTCGCCCGGATGGCAAAGCCGCGATTCATCGCCGATCGTCAGCTCGAGCTTGCCCTTAAGCATCATGCCCGCCTGCTCGTGCGGGTGGCTGTGCCGCGGAATCCGGCAGCCCTCGTCGAGCTCCAGATAGGACAGCATCAGTTGGCTTCCGTAGGGAGTGCGCGCCCGCGCTCCCGGAGCCAGTTCGATAGGTTCGTAGTCGTCGATGCTGATGAAAGCCATTGTGATTCTCAGCTCCACGTCTCGCGCAGCAGTCGCATCCAGTTACCGTGCATCAACGCGGCGATATCGTCGCCGCAGTAGCCGCGCTTTTCCAGAATGGGTGGGATCTTCTGCAGGTCCGCGATGGTGTCCAGGTCGGCGGGCGACTGATCCTTGCCGAAACCGCCATCCAGGTCGGTGCCGATAGCCGCATGACGCGTATTGCCGGCGATCTGGCAGACGTGGTCGATGTGATCGACGACAGTCTGGAGCGTAATGCAGCGGTTCTCCCGGGCTTCGAGGTCCCACAGGGGAGACAGCATCCAGCAGTCGAAGGCAGTGCCGATGACGCCGCCGCGATCGACGAGCGCTTTGATCTGCTTGTCGTCGAGTTGCCGGTCATGATCGCAAAGGGCGCGACAGCAGTTGTGCGTGGCCAGCACGGTTCCACCAAAGGCGTCGAGCGCTTCCCAGAACGCGTTCTCGGCCAGGTGGCTGACATCCAGGATGATCCCCGCGGCTTCCATGGCCTTGAGCAGCGGTGCACCACGCGGTGTGAGTCCCCCGGGAGCCTGGGTGCCGTGTGCGTAGGCGCTGATGCCGTAATGGCACAGGCTCACGACACGCAACCCGTGGTCCCACCAGTGGCCGACGTGATCTTTGTCGACGATGCTGTCAGCGCCCTCCATCGTGAGCACGAATCCGAGCGGGCACGACGCAGAATCCTTCTCCCACTGCTCGACGTGAGCATTGAGACTTTCCAGGTCCTTCACCTGCCGGAGAATCCCCTTGCGCTGCATCAACCGGTAGTACGCGAGTTCTCCCATGCTCTTGGCATAGGCGATGTCCTGCGTGCGTACGCCGGAGAATCGTTTGCCGACGGAGGCCAACCGGCAGTGGACGGTGACAAAGAACAGGCCGATATCACCCCGCCTCAACTCCTCGAAGTTGACGACGTTCAGCCCGCGTGCGGTCTGAGACATCCCCGCTTCGCTTTCGCGAATCTTGACGATGGGCTGCAGCAGATCACGATTCCACTGCAGGGCGTTGTAGGAAATGTCGAGGTGACCGTCGATGATCAACATGATTGATACGATCTCGCTGCAGTATGTATTCAGTGGCGCACGTGTGTCGATGAGATTCTAACGTTCGGCGCGATCGACCGTGGCCTCGGCTCGGGACCTGGCGTCCTCCAGCAGTTTGTGGAATGATTCACGCAATTCCGGGGTGCCGGCTTCATCGCGCGAAGGCAAACGCGAGGTGCCGCTTCGCAATCCGGCCGCCTCGAGGCCGGGCCTGACAAAGACGCCTTCGCCCGCCGTCTTTGCCGAGATTCTTCCGACGAGATCGAAGTAGGGCGTCATGAACCGGTCGTATTCCGTCTGTGCCTCCTCGTAGCGACCGGACTCCATCAATTCCCATACCATCCAGGAGTGCTGCGGGGAAAAGTTGGGAACGTGGCTGATCCAGGCCCGGCACCCGAGCACGTGGCCCAGGATCGGCTGAAGCATGTTCTCGATCACCGCGACCCGTTCCCTGAAGCGAATCACGCCCTGTTGAAAGCTGGCCACCGACGGCGCGCCCCACTTGACGGCAACGGCGGTTGGAATGTCCAGGAGTCTGTCGACGAGATCCAACGGCAGGTCGTACTTGGATCCGCTGTACCAGTGACTGTAGGGCGCCAGGGACATGTTCGTCTGGTTGGCGACCTGTTGATGCCATGCGATGACATCTTCGGGATGACAGTCGTAGTAGTAAGCGTGACTGATCTGGGCGAGATCGACCCCGATCTGCTCGCAGTATCGGCACAGTTCGATTGTCACACGGATGTCGGTGCTCTGAACACCCGCCATGACGGGAATCCGACCTTTGGAGACGTCGACGACCGCCTTGATGACCTGCTTGCGCTCCTGCGTCGACATCACGGTGAAGTCCCCGCCGGAACCGGCTGCGAGGAAGATCGTGTTTCCCTGGCGCGCGCCCTGATCGACGATCCACTGCACGTTGCTGGCGGTGGCTTCCAGATCCAGCGTTCCATCGCTGTCGAATATCGTGGTCAGGGGCACGACTACACCCCGCAACTTTTTCCTGGCCTCTTCGACCGTGAGCATTATCTTGTCCGTGAGTGCGAATCAATTGGTCCTGTCGAATCGTTTTCGCAAGCGATCGGCAGCCGCGCACATGCGCTGGAGTTTGAGGAACGCTTCATCGATCGACGGCGGCTCACCGGCGTCCGGGGCGAAGCCGCAGTCGGGATTCAGAGCGATCCGGTCCGGGCTGACGAATTCAGTCCCGTTGGCACCGATCGCTTCGATTTCTTCAATGGACTGAATGGCCTCGGTTCGGACGTCCACGACGCCCATACCCACGCCAAGATGATCGGGCAGAAGCCTGAGGTCGGTCACGTCGCCGGTGTCTGTGTAAGCGAATTCGAGATTGAGCCGGTCAACCTTTGCCTCGCTCAGCCTCGGCAGGATCGGCTTGTAGTTGCCAGAGACGTCGCTCTGGCGTTTGTAGACGCTGTGGCAGCAATGCAGGTGAACTTCCGCGTCAAGGCCCTGTGTGATCGCATTGATCGCGTTGACGGCCATCGGGAGTTGCTCGTCGATGTCCCAATCCTGGTGCAGGCGTTCGTCATGGGTCGTACCGCGCATGACCGTTTCGTCGCAAAAGTACGTCAATGCCGGGTCGTCCAGTTGAATCACATCGATTCCCGACTTGACCAGAGCCTCCGCCTCGTGGCGCAGCAACTCCGCAAGATGTTCAATGAAATGCCGGCGTGTCGGATACGCGTCCTTGCTGAAATCCTCATGCCAGAACCGAGTTGCGATGAGAAACGGGCTGGGCAGGGCGAATTTTCTGACTCGCGTCGTGTGGGCGGCGAGAAACGCCGCGTCCTTCTCGAAAACCGGACGGGTCGTGGGGATCGTCTTGACGACCACGTCGGCCACGAGCGTCTTCCCCTGGTGTTGAAATTTGCGCAACTTTTCGAATCCGCCGATGCGAGTCAGAAATTCGCCGATGTAATGGGCCCGTCTCCATTCGCCGTCACTGACCACGTCAAGTCCTGCCTGCTCCTGAAGGCGAATGGCGAAGCGGACCATGTCGTCCATTCTCTGCTTGAACTCACCGGGCGGAATTGACGCCTTCGACGACAACAGGTCAAGCACGACTTTGGGTCGCGGCAACGATCCGATGACCTGCGTAAAGAACGGTGGGAGTTGGCTGACTCGATCCGTTTTCAAATGACCACCCTTCGACGTCGGCGGCGCGTGATGTCGCTGGACTTCGGCACCGGTCTCATCGCGCAACGTGTCATCAGGAGGATCGGATTCGCCCGGTGAAAGCCATCGAGCAGATCATATCGCCCTGACGATCAATATCTTCCTTCGATCTCATTGGCCTCGCGGGCCGCCGTGATCTTTTCACTGTTCTTATCAATGTAATTCAGAAACTCTTCAAAGACTGCGGCAATTCGCCTGTTCCTGCTCGCCCAGGAGTCAATGGTAACGAATTCACAGCCAGGGTAGATGGAGTTGAATTCAGGAAGCCGTTCGTGTTCGGACCTGACCTGCGCGACAATCTCCTTGAGCTACGGCAAAACGCCAAACGCGTAGCCGTTGATGTACTCGCCCGCTGATTGTTGAAACGTCTTGTGCGCCTCAACACGCTCAGATGCCCCGGTCCCGGGTTGGCGCAGCGAATCGGGTGAGAGCAGTGATCTGAAGAGGCTGGCGCGGTACTGGGCGCAGTAGAACCAGTAGACGGCGTCATCCTTCAGGCCGAGGTCGTAGTGCCGAATCGAAATGACGTTCATCAACTCGATCGAAAGCGTGGGCCATTGCTCCTTCATCCGCGCTGTCAGTTCGCCTATCGAATCGGCGTCGGCTTCGGCCAATTCTTCGCTGTACGGGCCGACATCGATCAGGGGTCCCGTCGAGTCGTAGCAGGGCGCCACGCGAACCGGAATGCCGGCATCACCGGCGACAGGCCGTTCAGGTTCAGCCTTTGTTGGCACGGTCGGTCCGGAAGCGGCGGCAGGGTTTGCAGGCGAGGTGCCATCGCTGCACGCAAGGAGTGTGAGTGCCGTCGCTATCAGGAAAGCGATGCGCGTCATCTTCAGGGTTCCAATCGGCGATAACGTGCAGGACGAAGACTCCGGCGTGCGATGCGTCATCGATGTTGATCGAATGACGTGTGAAACCTGAACCTTGGCGGCCGGACAATCGCTAGAGTTTGCCTGTGCGGATCAATTTCTGCGTCAACTCGCGCTGGTAACCGTACCAGTGGGCGTCATCTCTCTTGACGTGTGCCCCGTAATAGACGGATCCGATGGCGCGGCGATGACGGTCGCTTGCATTGCCGTCCGCCCGATGGATCGTCAGGCCGTGGTGCAGCAACATGTCTCCCGGCTCGGCGCGGACGGCCACCTCTCTGGCCTGGTCGTCGGGGCCGAAATCAACAAGTCCCTGAGAGAATCCGAGTGTATTCGTGCTCGCGTGCGCGCGCAGGCCGAGCTTGTGTGACCCTGTAACGTAACGGACACATCCGTTTGCCTCGTCGACCGGGTCGAGCGCAAGCCACATGTTCACCATTTTCAGCGGCACGATCTTGTCGTAGAACCCGTCCTGGTGTACGGGTGTCGGCTTGCCACGTTGGGGTGGCTTATTGAACCACTGCAGGTTGCGCCCGACGACCGCGCAGCCAAGCACATGGCTGGCCAACTCGCTCATTCGCGGATGACAGTGAAACCTCTGGAAGTACTCGTCGTGCTCATTGATACGCGGTAACTGCTTGAGCGTCTCAGGTTCGTCCTTGAATTCGTAGAACGCCTCACCGGCAGGAAGTGTCGGCACGACTTCGGCAACGTAACGATCGACCTCGTTGTTGATCTGCTCAATCTCGTCGCGACTGACGAAACCGCGCACGACAGCGAAACCGTCTTCGTTGAATTGCGACTGAGCTTGAGACCACTGTTCCGTCACCGTGACAGCTTCTCCAAATATGGTGGCCGCCATTCTATGGCGCGGCACACAACGGTCAAGTGCGGTGGCGCGGCCGTTCGGCCATTGGGTGTGGGGCCAATGGGATGCGGCCATTCGATGATCAAAGAATTGTCGGCGCCATCAAGTTGTGGTGCACCTCGCCGTGCGCGTACTCGACTGTCCGTTCCTGTTGCGGTCACGTGTACGGCGAACTCACAACGCCGTCACTCCGCCGTCAATGGAATAGGCCTGTCCCGTGACGAAGGCGCCCTCGTTGGAGCAGAGATAAAGAATGAGTGACGCGACTTCCTCGGGCTTGCCCATGCGCCCCAGCGGCTGGTACGCCGCCAGATCCTTCAGCGCTTCCGATTCCCGGCCTGGAAACGTCGTGTTGACCCAGTCTCGAACGAAGGCAGTGTCCACACGAGCCGGGCACACACAATTGCAGCGCACGTTGTGCTCGGCGTAGTCGGCGGCCACCGATCGTGTCATGGATACCAGGGCACCCTTGGTCATCATGTAGGCGAATCGTTCCTTCAAAGCGACCAGGGCGAAGACAGATCCGACATTCACGATGGCCCCTCCGGCCTCAAGCATCAAGGGCAGGGCGGCCTTCATGGCGTGAAAGACGCTCTTGACGTTCGTCTGGTACATGGCATCCAGATCTTCCTCGCTGGTCTCGAGCAGGACGCCTTTATGGCCTCGGTTCGCGGTTGTCACCAGGATGTCAACACGGTCTCGCTCGGCGCCGATCTCGCCAAACGCTGCCGAGATACCGCGTCCGCTGAGGAAGTCATGCGGCATGAGACGGGCACGCCCGCCGCCGCGCTCGATCGACGCCACAACGCCGCCGGCAAGTCGCTCGTCGGATTCAATGATGAAAAGTTCCGCGCCCTGGCCAGCCAGGGACAGGGCCACCTGCTCACCGATTCCCTCCCACAACCCGCAAATGACCGCGGTCTTTCCGTTCAAGTCGAATGCGCCCACTCCATGACTCCTTCCGTGACGAAACTGCCAGAAAGCCAACGTGGGGAACGGAGGCGATCGCCAACGATGCCTGTCATCTCGTTAAGCAGGGTCATTTCAGACCCTCAATCGCCACGATCATCTCGATCGCATCGTCAGGTGGCGAGGATCATTCCACCGAGGAGGACCGCACCCAACCGTACGACGAAGATCACGATGACACAAACGGCCAGCTCAGTCGGGTCGAGATCGAAGAACTTTTCCAACATGGTCCAATAGAGCAGGAGAGACACGATCCATGCGATGATCCCGATGGGAATCACGAGTGCTACGGCCGACGGAAATATGAACGCCGATGCCAGATTCAAGGCGGCGGTGTGGAGTAACCCGAAATGAATGTCCGCGACGCGCGCCGCCATGAAACAGGCCAGGATGGCGAGCGGGACACCAATGGCAAGACTGACAAGGGCGGACCCGATGATCAGTCCTGCTCCGCTCGTACCGCCGATAATGAGCCCGTAAACAACCAGGATTGCCAGGCCGATCACCAGGAGCGCAAACGGGACCTTCACCTCCATGGGATCAGTCGTCGTGGCTTCTTCGCTGCTTTGTTGCATCATGGTTATCGCATCACCATGCGTGGGTCACGCCCGCCACGTTCTGTCTGATCCAAACGCGTTGACGTGTGAGGCTATTTGGGGTGTTCGATGGCATGTCTGACGACTCTCTTCAACGCCGTAACCGGAATCGAATCCGAGTACCGACCGCCATCTGAATGGGAGTGGGGGACAGGATTCGAAAGCGAAGTCGGGGCGGCGTAATAGGCTCGAGATTGAAGGCGTCGGCGAAGAATGGAAAGACTTCCTCACGAGGTA
>CAUZBA010000012.1:0-21295 GCA_963577635.1 Phycisphaerae bacterium | reverse complement strand
AGAAAGAGCACCACCACGCACACGCACAAGGCCACACCCACCCATCCTGCGGATACGTGCTCGAGCAGCGAGGGCAACGCGACCAGCGTGAGCACGCCTCCGCCGATGAACGGCGCCGAAAGCGGCGCGGCGAGGGCGTAGTCTTCTGCGGCGCCGGATTCCAGGTCCTTGTCGATGATGCGCAGCAGCATCATGCCCTGAGCCGTCGTGCCGGTCGACATGCCGTAGTTGAGAATGCCCAACTCGAACCAGTAGGCCTTGGGCAGTAATCTGCGGGCCACGAACAGCAGGCAGAACCCAGTCCAGGCAAAACCCAGGACCAACAGGAGGGCGACCGGTGCGCCGAACGCGACGAGGACGTGAATCTTCATGGCGCTGATGGCGGCCACGATCAGGAATTCCATTGCGGCCCCTGTGATGCGGTGCTGACTGGGCGGATCCATCAGGTCGCCGATCTTGAGGTGATGCATGGCTTCACGAACCATCAGGCCACCGAACAGTGTGAACATGAACAGCGGCATGTTTCCGGCATACTTGACGATCTGGTCCCGGGCCTGGTCGTTGGCACCGCCGATCATGGCGAGCCAGGGAATGGTTTTCATGATCGCGAACTGCAATCCGATACCCGCCATGAAGGCAACGGCAACAATCAGCGACTGGAAGACCAATGGATCGATGACTTCCGGGCGCACCCTGCCGAAGGCGACGGGTTGCGGATCGCGGCGGGCCTCCAGGCCGCTCAAGAGTTGAACTTTCGCGTCGCTGTCGCGTGTCCAGCGGCGGCGCACGGCCAGGTTCACGTACACGATCCCGCTGATCACGCCAAAGACCAGGCCCGCCGTCGCGAACAGGAAGCCAAGGTCCCTGCCCTGATCGAAACCGAGCGACTCTTCGTACACATTGCCCATCGCGGCGGCCGTGCCGTGGCCGCCCGCGAAGCCGACCTCGATAAGTTGGCCGAAGGAAGCGGGAACGGGTTGCCCCGTTTCATCCGTGGGATTCACGAGCCACGTCGCCAGCAACCCGATGGCGATCTCGCCCACGATGATGATCCACACCACGATGCCCTGGCGCGCGGCCAGGCGCAAGCCTTGGCGAAACGGCTTGGCCGAACGCTCAAGCAAGAGGCCGGCGAACACGACGGCGATCAGCCAGCCGGGCCAGCTGCGCAGTTGCCGTGCAATCAGTTGACCGTTCCAGCCTGTGCGCAGCTCGTACACCTCGATCCTCTTTTTCGATTTCACGACGGCGTACGACCGGCTGCCATCGGTGACGCGCCAGGCATTCGCCGCTTCTACGGCGCAGGCTGCACCCTCGGACAGGCGAACGCCTTGGGCTTCAAACTGTTGCCGCAGCGGCGCCCCGATCGCCTGGCCGTTCAGCGCGCTTTCATGCTGCTGGCCAACGCTCAGACGGAATGGCGACAGTGCCGTGATGGCAACCAGGCCGACGATGCCGCCCGCCACGGACGCGGGAATGAAGTACCGCTGAAGAATCTTGACCTTCGCCCGCAGGACGAATCCAAGAAGCAGCAGCCCGGACGCGGTGAGAAATGCGGCTTCCATGGAAACCGGTTCAACCGTCTAAGTAGGTGTTACGCGTGATTCCCGCCCGCCTGGCCATTCGCAATTGGCCTCACCAATCGCTACGGCATGAAATCCGGAATCTTGTTCACTCGTTTGCCGTCGATCATGTCCTGGACGTATTGAACGAGGCGCGTGACGGTCCGGTCGATGAACACACGTCCCTTTTCGGCGGTGGCCAGAGAGGGCTTCTGGTCGGGCTGATCCTTCCACATGTCGGTGCGCACGTTCTCGGGAAAGACGTCAAGGGCGAAGGAGGTCTCGAACTCCTGGGCATGTCCGGGCAGGTCCCAAAGAATTCGGTGGCCGCCTTCGAGCAACTCCTTGCCGTCATCCTCCGTCAGCACATCCCAGTAGGGCAGGAAGTGGAGATTGACGTGGAACCGCCGTTCGAACTGATCCCAGATGCCTCGACATGGGGCGACGTTGCCGCCGTGACCATTCAGCACGAGGACATTCGTAAACCCGGCGCGCACCATGCTGTCGATCATGTCGGACAACACCGCCAGAAAACTACCGGGGCTGAGCGACAGCGTGCCCGGGTGATTCATGTGATGCTCGCTGATCCCCGCCATCAGCCCCTCGGCCACCACGACGCGCGGGGCCAGGCGTTCGGCGACCGCGTGCGCCACGTGACAGACGCTGCGCCAGTCATGCTCCATCTCCATGTGCTCCAGGTGCTGCTCGATCGCCGCGATCGGGATGATGCATGCCTGAAGTTCGCCCGAATCCATCCGCTGGCGAAACTCGCGCCGCGTAAATTTGCCCAGTCGGTATTGAGGTTTGCCGGCCATCGTTCACTCCTGTGTCTACAAGCTGAAATTCGTTTCAACTACACACGTGTTGACAGGAGGATATCAGATTTGACAGGATCAACAGGATGGATCAGGGAGATCGACAGGATCTGCGAGAGCAAGAAAGCAGAAGAGCAGGAAAGCAGAAAATCGGAGTCAGACAACTTTCCTGCTCTTCCGCTTTCCTGCTCTCATGCTCTAATCCTCCTGTCAACTCCGAACTAATCCCCTTCAGGATCAAGCCGCTGCGTTGTTTCCGCTTCGCGCTCGATCTGCTCCCAGTCCCAGAGTTGCGGGATGGTCTGGACGTTGGACCACTGCTCGGCCTGGTCGGACCAGTGCGGGCTTGCCGGGTGGCCCGACGCGCCCAACGGCACGATCCACACCGAGCGGGTCCAGTCCGACGGATCGTGAACATACCGGTTTACCGACGCGGTTCGTGCGATAAACGGCGTGTCCAACGTGTAGCTGCCGGCGAGCGGCGTATCGGAGTCTCCGTGTACCGCGAACGTGGGCGGGTCCATATGGGCTGCAAGTTTTCCGCAGACCGCCGACAGGGCGTGTTGCTGCCGCGTGTGATGCACACGTCCCCACTGCCATCGCGACATATCGGGCCCGAGCGTTCGGGTCAGATCGGCCACGGCGGCTTTGAGCGCTTCGGCGAGCAGGCTCTGCCAGCTTTCGCCGTCGGGCAGGATCGAAGCGTCACCTTGCTCAATGGCCGTCAGCATCGGAATCTCGATCTGCTGCAAGACGATTTTCCCGTACGCCGTGGCGCAGAACGCGTGGTCGGCGAGGTCGCCGAGTATGTGCTGCGCCAGCCGCCTGGCAACCTTGGCCCGGGTCGCGGCGTATATCGTCGGCGCCGCACCGTCGCGGTCCATCGCGTGGTCCCAGGCGCGCAGCAGCGCCTGAGCCGCAGCGCAGCGCTCGTCGCCTGGGTCGGTGGCCGACAGAGCGCTCGCGAAAATTCGCGCGGGCAGCGAAACTCGTTCGGCGTGTATGGCGACCATGTCATCCACAGTCGCCGTGCCCGGCTTCAGTTCGTGGATTCGGCTCTGGACCCGACGGGCCCGGTGATCTGGCGCGAACGCGATCCCCACGTAGTACGGGTAGTCATGGCCGGTGACCCGCTGGTTGCACGTCACGACGTAGCCGCAATCGGGGTTAACCGCCTTCGGAAGTTCGTCATGCGGGATCGCGCCGGACCAGTCATGCTCGCCGGTCCACCCCGGCACGGCGCACCAGCCATTCGATTCCGGCCGGATCGGAACCTTGCCCGCGTGCAAGTACCCGAAGTTTCCGTGAACGTCTGCGACCGCATAGTTGTTCACCCGATCGGTCCAGTGCTGCAGCGCGTCGTGCAACTCATCCACCGACCGGCTGCGCATCGCGTCGCGGGCCGCATCGAGCCAGCGCGTCGGACCGATCAGGCCCGGGTCGCAGACCGCAATCGCCTTGCCGGTTGCCGGGTCGCCCGCGATCACCGGGCCGTGATGCGTGATCGTCACCTCGATCGGAACCGGTTCGGCGCCCCGCACCCTGATCGTTTCGTGCAGGACGCGCACTGGTTCCCACTCATCCTGATAGAGGACCTGCCTTCCCTGCTGCCCGTCGCGGAATTGCTCAATGAATAAATCCTGCGTGTCGATGCCGCCGTAGGTCATGCCCCACGCCACATGCTCGTTGTGGCAAAAGTGCAACGCACCGGGCACGCCCGGCAATGAATAGCCGATGACAGTGAACCGCGGACACGAGAGGTGGATCTGGTAGTAGATATTGGGCGCTTCGAGCCGGCGGTGTGAGTCTCCGGCCACGAGGGGTAATCCCGACTCGGTCAGGTGGCCGCCGATGGCCCACGCGTTGGATCCCGCGTCGATCTCGCCCAGACCCTGGGCGTGCTCCGCGGCTTTCGACATCGCCTCCAGCCCGTTCAGGGCAGGCCCGTCGAATTCAGAGCCCGGCGGTACGGTGATCAATTGCCCCTTCTGCGTTCCACCGATCAGCCTCGAGACGGCCCGCGGGCCGGCCTTATTCAGTATCAACGTCCGCTGCAGTTTCGGCTCGAACGTCCCGAGCAGCGTGTTGCGCATCTTGTAAACGGTCAGACAGTGCCAGTGCTCCCACCGCTGCGGCGACCGCCCGAGAATTGAATATTCCACCGCAGGTGCTTTCGAAGTGTCCAGAAACGCGTTCACGCCGGCCGCATAGGCGTCGGCCATGGCACGCGCCAGCGCGCTGGCGATTTCGTAATCTTTCTTCGCGGTGCGACCCATGCCCGCTGCGCGCAGGAGGCGATCCTGCTCGACGCCTTCAGGCCCGGCGAACTCGGCCCAACGACCCAGCGCCTGGACCCGGTCGCAATCCATCTGCCACAACCGGTCCTGCGCGGTGACGAAACCCTGGGCGAGAAACAGGTCGTGCTCGGTCTCGGCCCGGATGTGAGGAATGCCCCAGCGATCGCGATGGACGGTGACGGACGCTTCGAGTCCCGGAAGTTCAACCGTTCCCGTGACGTCGGGCAAAGCGGCGGTGAAGTCGTGCTCGTGAACGTTATTAAACATTCGGTGGATCAGGAGCGGCCAAGCGCATTAGAGCAGGAGAGCGGAAGAGCAAGAGAGCAGGAAATTGGAGGAACCGGACCACTTTCCGGATTTCCTGCTTTTCCGCTCTTCGTCGTTGCTGCTCTATTCCGGTCCGGCTCCTTTTTCCTGCTCTCTTGCTCTCCTGCTCTCTTGCTTTGTCTTGCAGCCGCGCCCAGACTCCTCTTTTTTTCTTCGTTTCTGATTTTCTGCGTTCCTGCTCCGCCGCTCTTGCCCGAACCCGGACCATCAACGCTGCGACTGATATATTCTGACGAATGTTCTGCGATCTGCACGTCCATTCGACGGCGTCGGACGGCACGATTCCGCCGGCGCAACTGGCACGCCTGGCCAGGTCTGCCGGGCTCGGCGCGATCGCTCTGACCGATCACGACACGACCGGCGGGCTGACGCAGTGCGCGGCGGCGTGCGAGGAGGCTGGTGTCGCGTTTGTGCCGGGCATTGAAATTTCGGCGGACCCGGCCATCGAGTCGCCACACGCAGGCCAGGGATCTGAATCAGACTCACCGACAGCTGTCCAGACCGCGTCAGATACGTCGCAGCGGCGCGGGACGCTGCACATTCTGGGCCTTTTCGTTCGCCACGACGACACGGAACTCCAGGCAATTCACCACCGGATGCGCGATGCACGTGACAGCCGCAATCCCGCCATCGTGCAGAAACTCACCGAGTTGGGCGTCGACATCGAGTACGACGAGGTGCTCGAGTTGGCTGCCGCACAGGGCACGAAGATCATCGGACGACCCCACATCGCGCAGGTGCTGGTCACCAAGGGCTACGTGAAGACGATTCAGGCCGCCTTCGCCAGCTATATCGGCCAGGGGGCCCCGGCGTACGTGCGTCGCGATCGATTGCCAGCCGCCGAAGCGATCAGGGCGATTCACCACGCCGGTGGGCTGTCGATTCTGGCCCACCCTGTGCAACTGGGGCTGCGCGACCCCGGTGCGCTCGAGCACTTCGTCGCCCGCTTGCGGCAGGTTGACCTTGACGGAATCGAAACGCAACACAGCGATCACGACCCGTTGTTGATTCGACAATACACCGCGCTGGCCGAGCGATTCGAGCTGCTGACCAGCGGCGGCAGCGATTTCCACGGATCGCGCAAGAGTTCGGAACTGGGGTGCGTGCCGGTTCGGATGGCGGTCTATGAGAAACTGCGCCGAGCGGCGGCCGCGGGGCAGAGCAAGAGAGCAGCAGAGCAGCAGAGCAGGAAAGCGGCGTTTCGCCGCCGGGGCGAGTAGCCCGCGTCCGGCTCCTTCAATTTCCTGCTTTCTTGCTCTTCCGCTCTCCTGCTCTCTACCCGTTACTGCTCTTGCGCTTTCCTGCTCTGTGGCCTGCTGATAGAATCGCGCCGACGCATTCTAAATTCCTGCGCCAACCCATCGGCACCAGCGAGCCCACGGCGAATGATCGATTACCTGGCCGGCAACAACATCTGGATCGAGGTGCTGATCCGGCTGGGGATCATGGCCACGGTCATCCTTCCGGTGATCAGCGTGATCGCGATGTTCAGCATCTGGTGGGAGCGCAAGGTTGCCGGTCACGCCCAGTCACGCGTCGGACCGATGCACGTCGGCGGCTGGCACGGTTGGGCCCAGTCCATCGCCGACGGCGTCAAGCTCATTCTCAAGGAGGATCTGATCCCCCGCGGCGCCGATAGGTTCCTGTTCCGCCTGGCACCCTACCTCGCGTTCGCGCCGGTCTTCACCGCGTTCCTGGCCCTGTCCTTCTCGCCGCAACTCTGTTTCGAGCCGGGGCTGAACATCGGCGTGCTCTACCTGCTGGCGGTCCTGAGCATCGAGGTGATGGGCACGATCCTGGCCGGGTGGGGATCGAACAGCAAGTGGGCGATTTTCGGCGCGATGCGAGAAGCGTGCCAGATGGTGAGTTACGAAATCCCGCTCGGTATTTCCATTATCGTCGGCGTGGTCACGGCCGGCACGCTGCACCTTGTGGAATTGAATTACCTCCAGGGCAATGGTCTGGCCTACTGGTTCGCGTTCCACAACCCGTTCATCTTCGCATCGTTCCTGATCTTCTACATCGCATCACTGGCCTCGAGCAAGCGCGCTCCCTTCGACCTGCCGGAGTCGGAGTCGGAACTGGTGGCCGGTTATCACACGGAATACAGCGGCCTGCGCTTCAGTTTCTTCTTCTTTGCCGAGTACGCGGGCATGTTCGTCATCGGGGCCATTCAGGTAGCGCTGTTTCTCGGCGGCTGGAACAGCCCGCTGGGCCCGTACGACCCTGTGTACATGTTCATCGGATACAACCCGGCCGATGCCGCCCTTGCCTACTTTGACGGCTCGATCGAAGCCGGCGCCGCGCATGCCGGCTGGTCGGGCATCGCCGACAACATGGGCGTCACCGGCGTCGCGGCATTCGGGTCGAGCGCCGTGGGCCTGATCATTCTGAACGTCTACAGCCTTTTCTGGTTCGTCGCCAAAACGATGACCATCATCTGGACGTTCATGTGGCTTCGCTGGACACTGCCGAGGATCCGAATCGACCAGGTGCTCTATTGCTGCGTCAAAGTGCTGCTGCCCTTCAGCCTGGTCATGCTCGCCGGCACCGCAACGTGGATCTGGCTCGTCGACCAGGCCGACGGGGTCCCCGTGAACGGACAGATGGTTCACCGCCTCGGTCATGTCGCCGGCGCCACACCCGGGATGCAGCTGACGACCCAGTGGATATTGGCCGCCGTCGCCGTCTGCTTCGTCCTGTCGTTCGTCGTCATCATGGCCCTCGGCTGGCTGGGCGTCCTGTTCAACGACTCGAAGCAGCCGCGCAAGAGCCTCTTCGAAGACGTCATGCCCGTGGGTCGCGAGATTTCGTTCACAGTCGGGGCGGCAGCCGAAGATACCGCGACCGAATCGGGTGACGGCGCGAGTAAGTAACGAGCACCGGTACCCAAGAAACTGCAACGGCACCGTGGCGTGGGAACCACCAATAGAAAATAATCAATAGCCAATAGTCAACAATAGATATTTGCTATTGACTATTTCCTGTCTGCTATTTGTTACTGGGATGGCCCCCGCCCCTCCCCCCTTCGTGCCTCGTCCCCACCGATGGCACATTGCTGCCTTCGACAACATCGATCAAACCAACTTCAATTGGTAACAAGCGGAACAATATCCCCCGCCGTCGCCAGACGGCTTCGCGCATTGCGGGCCGCCGTGTGGTCGTTGAAGCGACCGACCTGCACAAGAATCAGGCGCCGCCCACTACTGTCGACGGCGCTGACCATGCGCGGCATGCCGATCTGTGTCGCCCTGGCTCGATCCGTCACGGCGTGCGCGGCTCGCCGGGCGTTCTGCTCCACGGTGAAAGCGCCGAGCTGTATCGTGTAGGCGCCATACGAAAGATGTTCTTCGACTTGCCGATGCACCGCCTGATCGTGGCTGTATTGCCGCGCCTGTCTGAGGTTCGCGGCCGCCTGCGCCCAGCGCCCCAGCTTCTGCTGCGCCGCAGCAGCAAGCAGGCAGGCCCGGGCACGGTCCTCGCCATCCAACCGCCTGATCGCGTCCTGGAGCAGGCGTGCCGCCGTCCCGTGGTGTCCCTTCTCGTGATGGATCAGGCCGGCCTGCGCCATCGCCCGCCCCGCAACGGTTCGGTCACGACTGGCGGACGCGATGCGCAGAAATTCCAGAGCCTTTGTTGACTCCTGCAGGTGATAGGCCGACATCCCCGCCATGTAAGCCGCCTCCTCGGCAACACGGCCGGATGACCGCCGTACGATTTTTTCGGCCTCGCGGTACGCCGTCGCGTAGTCTGACTGTTTGTACGCGTGGTGCACTTTCTGCAACTGCGTCGCGGCGCAGCCCACGGTCAGGGTGGCGCCGATGAAAATTAGCCACAGGCGCGCCAGCGCCGCAGCCGTTCCATGCCCGTCCGTATGTGTTGTGACCATGACGACGATGTTCTAACTGTTGCGGATGCCAGACGCAACGTCGATCACCCCTTCGTCGCTCGCTCCATTCATCTCAAGGGTTCAGATTGAGTTATCTTTGATCCCCATGAGCCTGCTGTGGCCAATCCTTGCCCGGGCAGTGCGCACACCGCGCCGCGCGGCGATCGTGGACGACCGTCGCACCTACAGTTGCGGCCAGGTCGTCGGCGGCGCCATGTTCGCCGCTGAGCAGATCGAGGCGGCCACCGGTGCCGACCACGTCGCCATTCTCCTGCCGGCAAGCGGTGCGTTCGCGATGACGCTTCTGGGCACCTGGTTTGCCGGCCGCGTTGCCGTTCCCCTGAATTATCTGCTCAGCCGTGACGAACTGAACTACGTCATCCGCGACTGCGACGCCGACACGATCGTGACCGTCCCGCAGATGATCGATTTCATCGGCGGCGTCGAAGCAATTCCGGACGGGGTGCGGTTGCTCGACCTGACGCAGATCGACTTCACGGGAGTGCCGCCGCTGCGCTGGCCGCCGATGGCCGGACGCGACCGGACCGCGGTGATCCTCTACACCTCCGGGACCAGTGGCCGGCCCAAGGGGGTCGTGCTCACGCACGGCAACCTGCATTCGAACGTGGACGCGGCCATCGAGCACGCCTCGATCACCCAGTTGGACACGTTTCTCGGCGTCCTGCCGCAGTTTCACAGCTTCGGCCTCACCGCGATGACGCTCATTCCGCTGCGGGCCGGGTCGAAGGTCGTCTACTCGGCAAAGTTCAGCCCGTTGCGGCGGATCGTCGAGCTGATCCGGAAGCATCGACCGGGTATCTTCATGGCCATCCCTTCCATGTACGGGGCGCTTCTTTCGGCCAAAGACCTGACCGCGTTGGACCTTGCGTCCATCCGCATTGCGATCAGCGGCGCCGAACCGCTGCCCGACGCAATATTCGAGCAGTACCGCGAGCGCTTCAATGTTCACATCATGGAAGGCTACGGCCTGACCGAAACCGCCCCGGTCACCAACTGGTCAACACCGAAACGCCACCGACTGCACTCTGTGGGTCCGTCTCTGCCCGGTGTCCGCGTCGTCATCGTCGATGATGAGGACAACGTCCTGCCGCCCGGCCGCGACGGCGAGATTCTGATCGCCGGTCCGAACGTGATGGCGGGCTACTACAAACAGCCGCAACTCACCGCCGAGGCGTTTGTCGACCTCGAAACGGGGACGGGCCAGGACCGCGGCGAACCGCGGGCGCAGCGCTTCTTCCGCACCGGCGACGTCGGCCATCTCGACCACGACGGGTTCCTCTTCATCACGGGCCGAAAGAAGGAGATGCTCATCATCGGGGGCGAAAACGTCTTCCCGCGCGAGATCGAGGAGGTGCTCAACAAGCACCCCTCGGTCGGCTCCTCGGCCGTCATCGGTCAGACCGACACGATCCGCGGCGAGGTGCCCGTCGCGTTCGTCGAAATCCAGGACGGTCAGGAGTTCAACGAGTCCGAACTGCGGTCCTGGTGCCGCGAAAACCTGGCGACCTTCAAGACGCCACGAAAGATCACACGGGTCGATCAGCTCCCGCGCAACCCGACGGGGAAGATCATGCGCCGCGAGTTGCGGGAAGAGTCGCAAGTGGCAAGTGGTGAGAGTCGCAAGTCGTAGCGAAGCGGAGGACCGATCTGTACTCGTACGAGTACGGTGTGCATGTGGTCATCCATCGATGCCGTCCGCGGCCTCACGCAACTGCCTTCGAAACTCCATCAACAGTACCACAAGAACAACACTCCCCGCGGATAGAACGACCGCGGCGGCTTCGGTAACCAACATGATGACCGCCTGATCAACTCCGGTCACGCTGATCGCGGCGCTCACCGCCGCGACGGCCGTCACGTACAGGAGCTCGCGTCGTTCCAGGCCGAGGTAGTGAGCAAGTTGATCAAACCCAAGCCATTCGGCGATGCGCTTCAGGTGAACGACCAGTGCGAATACGAAGGCGAGCAACGACGCCAACGCAAGAAAGCAAATTACCGATGTGATTGGGTCATCGGGCGGCGCAACCAACGAAAGAACCATGGTGACCCATGCCAGACCGATGGTGATGCACGCACATAATCGGGCGGTAAACCGGGAATCAAAGCCACTTCCCTCGACGGCGTCGAGCCCACCCGGGCGCGGGCAGGTCTGTCTCATCACACCTGCAACAAACAGAATGGTCACGACGGCGGCAACAGGCCAAACAAGAATTGAACGAATCGTCAGCGGTCCGAAGATCGATGGGTAGAGAATCAGCACACCGTCCAGAAATGCCCAGATTGCCGTCAAGACAGACCACGTCAGCCATTGCATCCCCCCCCGCGGCCGCGGCAGCCCATCCTTGCACCGCATCTGGCAGAAACACGCGGTGCTCTTGAGACGCCATGCGGAGATGCACGTCCGGGCGTCGCGCGTCGCTCAACACCCGGGTCAGCAGGACCAGATAGAGCGATGCGATGACGATCGCGCCGATGCGAAACGCTATTTGGGCTGCACGCAACCATTCGGACACGTCCCATGACGTCCAATGCACGACGAACCCGAAAACCTGGACCGCGATGAGGCCGACCATGACGATACGTGTGCTTCGGGCGAGCCGCGTGTCACCACAACGCGACGCGAGCCTGATGAGAATGACGTACCAGGCGACATTCGCTGCGGCCCAGATACCGAAGAGAGCGACGCCGGCCCACCCCGGCGCCGACATACGCCACCCAATGTTCGTCCAATCCAGTCTCGAGACGGCAAATAGAACCATCGCGCAGACGCGCAGCAGTACGTGCAGTCGCGGAAAGGGCTGACCTTTGAGGCGCGGCTCCCTGACACTGATGAGCCACGCTGCACCGACCACCAATGAAGGCCCCAGAAGCGCCCGACCCCATCGCATTGCCTCACTCAGCGGTCCGAGTGATGGCACGATGACATACCACGGCATAAACGAATGAATGCTTGCCGCAAGGTGGAAGGCCACACCCATGCGAAGCAGGTTCAACCATTGCGGGCTCGCACAACTCAGGTCGTCGCCGCGCTGGGATCGCGCGATGACGGTGCCGCACTCGGGACAGGATGCATCCGTCGCCAGCTCCCTCAGGCTGTAGCCGCAGATGACACAGGGCAGGTCGGCAGTCAGAGGGTTGTCTTCATTCAAGACGATCGATCCGGTCCCGATGATCGCAGATCCGACGATTAGCAATGATCACCTGTTCAGATTAGAATCATTCGAAGTTTCGCCCCGCCGTCCGGCCGGGGCGACCGGTGGTGCCTATGAAGCCTGGAGTGTCCAAAAGCCCCGCGGCCGTGCCGGGGAGCCCGATATGATCACCCAGACCGACCAGAAAACTGACGCGGTGGCGCGGATGGCCGCCCTGGCCGAATCTCAGGCGGGTGATCCGCCGCGATGGCTGGCCACGCAGCGCCAGGCGGGCCTGGCCCGCTTCACGGAATTGGGTTTTCCGACGACTCGAGTGGAGGACTGGCGTTTCACCAGCGTCGAGCGGATCGTGCGGACGCCCTTTGATCTGCCCGGCGCCCAGGCGGTCGAACCCGCCGCCGCAGCGCTTGAACCGTTCATCCCGCCCGATCTGAATGCGGCGACGCTCGTCTTCGTCAACGGCCGCTATGCGCCGGGCCTTTCGTCTGTTGCGGCGATGCCCGACCGTGTGCGGGTCGTGCCACTGGCCGAGGCGATTGCTGCCGGTGATGAACTGGTCCGGACGCACCTGGCCGACGGCGTCACACTCGCAGACGACGCCTTCGCCGCGCTCAATACGGCATTCATCGGTGACGGTGTCCTGATCCACGTGCCGGCCCGCCAGTGCGTGCAAACGCCGATCCACGTGCTCAACGTGGCCGCGCCGGGCCGCGAGCCGATCATGACCCACCCACGCAACCTGATCGTCTGCGACGAAGGCAGCGAGGCCACGGTGATCGAGCACTACGTGGCCCTTGGCGAGGGCGTCGTCCTGAACAACGCGGTCACGCAGATCGAGGTCGGCGCCAACGCCAATGTCAGCCACTACCTGATCGAGCAGGAGAACAGCCAGAGCTTCAATGTCTCGTCGCTGTTTATCCACCAGCACGGCCACAGCAGTGCGGCGTCGCACACCGTGCTGTTCGGCGGCGCCCTGGTGCGCAACAACGTCCATCCGGTCCTCGACGGCGAGCGCTGCGAGTGCCTCATCAACGGCCTGTTCGTCGGTGACGGCGAGCAGCACCTCGACAACTTCATGCGCGTCGAGCATGCGGCGCCGCACGGTGACAGCCGGCAGTTTTACAAAGGTATTTTGAGCGATAAGGCCCACGGCGTATTCAGTGGCCGGATCTACGTCGCCCAGGTCGCCCAGAAAACCGACGCCAAGCAGACCAACGCCAACCTCCTGCTTTCAGACACGGCCCAGATCGACACCAAGCCGCAACTGGAAATCTACGCCGACGACGTCAAGTGCACCCATGGCGCCACGATCGGGCAGCTCGACGAGGACGCTGTGTTCTACCTGCGCTCGCGTGGCATTCACGAAAACGCGGCCCGGGCCATGGTGATGTACGCGTTCGCGGCCGAGAGCTTCGAGCGCATGCAGCTCGAGCCGCTGCGAACCTGGCTGGGCAGGGAGCTTCTGGCGAAGCTGCCGGAGGGTGCGTTCCTGCAATCAATTGTCTAGGTGGAGTAGTGGGCTTGGCAAGAGCAGGGAAAGGGGAAGGGCATCCATGCAGTCCGCCTCCACCATTTTCCTGCTTTCCTGCTCTTTCGCTCTCCTGCTCTTTCTGTCTGATCTCTTGCTTTCCTGAGCTTTATCAACTCCAGTACTCTGATCCTGTAACGGAGCGCCAGCCCCATGCCTGACGAATACGCGAATCCGCAAGTCCTCGTCTCCACCGAGTGGGTCGACAAGAACCGCGGCAAGACCGACAAGATCCGCATTGCCGAATCCGACGAGGACATTCTGCTCTATGAAACGGGCCACATCCCCGAAGCGGTCAAGATCGACTGGATCAACCACCTGAACGATCCGGTGGTCCGTGACTACATCAACGCCGATCGATTCGCCGAATTGTGCGCCGACCGAGGGATCGGCAAGAACACGACGGTCGTCTTCTACGGCGACAAGAACAACTGGTGGGCGTGCTACGCGTTCTGGGTCTTCAGGCTCCTCGGCCATCGCAAGTGCCTGATCATGAACGGGGGCCGCCAGAAGTGGAAGGCAGAAGGCCGGCCGATGTCCACCGAAACACCCCGCTACCCGTCGAAGCCTTACGTAGCGGGCCGGGGCCAGAAGTCGATCCGCGCGTTTCAGAAGGACGTGATCAAACACATGAAGTCGGCCGGGCGCCTGGTGGACGTGCGCTCGCCGCAGGAATACAGCGGCGAGAGAACGCACATGCCCGAGTACCCGCAGGAAGGCGTGCTGCGGGGCGGGCACATCCCCGGCGCGGTCAACGTGCCCTGGGCGAGGGCGGTGAACGAGGACGGTACGTTCAAGAGCCGCAATGACCTCGAAGAGATCTACCTCCGCGAGCAGGGGCTCCGAGCCGACGAAGACATCATCGCCTATTGCCGCATCGGCGAACGATCCAGCCATACCTGGTTCGTGCTCGAGTACCTCCTGGGATTCGAACACGTGCGCAACTACGACGGATCGTGGACCGAATGGGGCAATTCAGTCGGCGTTCCGATCGAGAAGGGCGGCCAGCCGGCACCGGCCCTGACGTGATCATCGTGACGCGGAAGCTCGACGAGATCATCGAGACGTTTCAGAGCGTCGAACCGGACATCCGGCTCGAGCTCATGCTCGACTACTCGCGCCGCTTACCACCGCTGCCGCAGAAGTACCACGCCCAGCGCGACGCCGGCGTCAACCGCGTGCCCGAGTGCATGACCCCCGTATTTCTATGGATCGAGCAGGACAACGGCTCGGTGCGAATTCACGTCGACGTCGCCGAGGAAGCGCCCACGGTCAGGGGGTTCCTCTCGGTCCTCATCGACGCCTTCGAGGGTGCGAGCCGCGAAGAGATCGCCGCCGCCCCGTCCGACCTGCTGGAGCGCCTGGGCCTGTCGGACCTGATCCGCATGAACCGGGCCATGGGACTCGCCTCCATCCTGGGCAGGATCAAGCGGGCCGCAGGTGAAGCCGCGGGGTAACCCGGGTTGACTCGCATTTCTAAGATCAGGCAAGGTCGAAGCGATCAAGATTCATCACCTTGTCCCACGCAGCCACGAAGTCACGCACGAATGCCTGCTGCGAGTCGTCACATGCATAGACTTCCGCGATGGCTCGGAGCTGGGAGTTCGAACCGAAGACGAGGTCGACGGCGGTGCCGGTCCACTTGAGCTGGCCCGTACCGTGATCGCGTCCCTCAAATACGTGCTCGGATGTTGAGGACGCCTGCCACTGCGTGTTCATGTCGAGCAGGTTCACGAAGAAATCATGGGTCAACGTCTCGGCCCGCCTGGTGAAGACGCCGAGTTCGGACTGACCGACGTTCGCATTCAGGACGCGCATGCCGCCAACAAGCACCGTCATCTCAGGAGCGCTCAGCGTCAGCATGTGTGCCCGATCCACCAGCAGCTCCTCAGCCGGTCTGCGGTGTCCGTTTGCGAGGTAGTTGCGGAACCCGTCTGCGGTCGGTTCCAGCACGGCAAAGGAGTCCACGTCGGTTTGCTCCTGCACCGCGTCCGTGCGCCCCGGCGAGAAGGGAACCTGCACGTCGTGCCCGGCGCTCTTCGCAGCTTGCTCGACGGCTACGCACCCGCCCAGAACGATCACGTCGGCGAGCGAGACCCTCTTCCCGCCGGACTGCGAGCTGTTGAAGTCCGTTTGTATCTGCTCCAGGGTCCGCAGCACCTTCCCCAGCTCGGCCGGGTTGTTGACTTCCCAATCCTTCTGCGGCGCGAGGCGAATGCGCGCCCCGTTCGCCCCACCGCGCTTGTCGGTACCGCGGAACGTTGCCGCCGACGCCCAGGCGGTCGACACCAGCCGGGAAATGGACAGCCCTGATGCGAGGATCTTGCCCTTGAGAGCGGCAATCTCCTGCTCACCGATCAATTCATGATCGACATCGGGGACGGGGTCCTGCCACAACAGTCGCTCCGCCGGAACCAACCGGCCGAGATACCGACTGCGGGGCCCCATGTCACGGTGGATCAGCTTGTACCACGCCCTGGCGAAGGCGTCTGCAAACTCCTGCGGGTTCTCGTGGAAGCGCTTCGCGATCGGCGCATAGATCGGGTCCATCCTCAGTGAGAGGTCCGTCGTGAGCATCATGGGGGCGTGCTTCTTCGACGGATCGTGCGCATCCGGCACGGTGGCCGCTGCAGATGCATTGGCGGGAGCATATTGAGACTTACCGGCAGGACTCTTCGTCAGCTCCCACTCGTAGTCGTGCAAGTTCTCAAAGAAGTTGTTGTCCCACTTCACCGGGTTGGTGGTCCATGCGCCCTCCAAGCCGCTGGTGATCGTGTCGCTGCCCTTGCCGCTTCCGAAGCTGTTCTTCCAGCCCAGGCCTTGCTCTTCCAGCGTGGCACCCTCAGGTTCGGGACCGTTGTGGCTTTCTGGAGCAGCACCGTGTGCCCTGCCGAACGTATGTCCGCCGGCGATGAGCGCAACCGTCTCCTCGTCATTCATGGCCATGCGGCGGAACGTTTCGCGAATATTCTTTGCTGCGGCGAGCGGGTCCGGGTTGCCGTTCGGCCCCTCCGGATTCACGTAGATCAGGCCCATGTGATCGGCTCCGTAAGGCCCCTGGATTTCCCCGTCGCCGCTGTGGCGTTCGTCTCCAAGCCACGTGTCCTCAGAGCCCCAGTCAGTCTCGTCGGCCTCCCAGACGTCCTCGCGCCCGAAACCGAAACCGAATGACTTGAATCCCATGGACTCCAGGGCACAGTCGCCGGCGAAGATTATCAGGTCGGCCCAGGAGATCTTCCGGCCGTACTTCTGCTTGATCGGCCAGAGCAACCGGCGCGCCTTATCGAGGTTCGCGTTGTCGGGCCAGCTGTTGAGGGGCGCAAAACGTTGGGTGCCGGAGCCTCCACCGCCGCGGCCGTCGCCGATGCGGTACGTGCCTGCAGCGTGCCACGTCATCCGGATGAAGAGCGGCCCATAGTGACCGTAGTCGGCCGGCCACCAGTCCTGCGAGGTCGTCATGACCTCATCGATGTCCTTCTTCAGGGCATCCAGGTCAAGGGTCTTGAACTCCTCGGCGTAGTTGAAATCCTTGCCCGTCGGATTGGGCAGGGGAGCGTTCTGGTGGAGAATCTTCAGGTTCAACTGATTCGGCCACCAGTGCTGGTTCGACGTGCTCCCAACGGCCGTGTGTGTGTGAGATCCGCCCGACGCCGGGCACTTGCTTGCGCTCTCCATGTTTTTTCCTATCGCGTTACCTGATATTTCCCATTTGAGCGTGCACCGGCTACGCCGCCGGGCCCTTTGTGCTCCAGTGTAACGCCCCCCTGAGAATCCACGGGTTTCCGGGGCCGCAACCTCCCGAAGCCCGGTCGACTGGCGCGTCTTGAGCGCGGAACGGACACATTTGGACGCCGTTTGGCCGCACGGATCATGCTGGCCCGAATGCATTCGTCAGCGTGCGCGTCGGCACAGCCGGTCATATCGGCGCGTCCCTGGGCAGGGTGGGCGCGCTCGCCGCGAGGCGAAGACTTGCGGGCACGGCGTGAAAGAGACCCCCATTCCCGTCCCCTTGGTCGGTGGCGTCATCGGGTATCGGTAATACTGCGTGGCCAACGATGAGTAAGTGAGCCTGTTGACCGAACCGTACAACACGGCAACGACTTACCCGATCCCGTCCATCGCCAGCCGATCCGAATAGTGACACGCGGCCACCCGGTCATAATCCACCTCGCGCAGGAGCGGGACTTCCTGCTCGCAGCGCGGGTCGGCGAATCGGCAGCGCGGGTGAAACGGACAGCCGGCGGGCCGGTTGGCGGGGTCGGGCACCTCACCGCTGAGGATGATGCGATCGGATTTCGCATCCGGGTCGGCGCGCGGTGCCGCGGAGAGCAGCGCCTCGGTGTAGGGATGCTTCGGCGCGGCGAACAGTTCCTCGGTGGTCGCGGACTCCACGATTCGGCCCGCGTACATCACCAGAACGCGATCGCAGAAGTGGCGCACGACGCTCAGGTCGTGGGCGATGAACAGGCAGGTCAGTTGCATGCGGTTCTGAAGATCCTTCAACAGGTTCAGGATTTGCGCCTGCATCGACATGTCCAGCGCCGAAACCGCCTCGTCGGCGACGATCAACGAAGGCTGCAGCGCTAGGGCCCGGGCGATTCCGATCCGCTGGCGCTGGCCGCCGCTGAAGGCGTGCGGGTAGCGATTCAGGAATTTCGGGTCCAGGCCCACTGCCGTCATCAGCGCGCGGACACGATCCTCTATTTGTTCGCGATTCGCCATGCGATGGATCCGCAGCGGTTCGCCGACGATCTGCATCACGGTCATGCGCGGGTTCAGCGACGAAAAGGGATCCTGAAAGACCATCTGCATGTGGCGGCGAAAGGCGCGCAGCGGCCCGCCGCGCAGGGCCACGACGTCGATGCGACGCAATCCTTCGTGAAAAAAGATCCGTCCCGCAGAGGGTTCGACCGCACGCAGGATGCAGCGGGCGGTCGTGGTTTTTCCGCAGCCGCTCTCGCCGACCAGGCCGACGGTCTCGCCGCGCCGGATCTGAAAGCTCACGTCGTCCACGGCCGTCACCCTCCCGGTCAACCGCCGCGAAAGGTGGCTGCGCACCTCAAACGACTTGGACAAACCCTGCACGTCGAGCAGAACGTCGTTTTCCTCTCTAACTTTTCTCATGAACTCATATCATCCCGTCTTTGATCTCACTGCGATCCCTGCGAACTCGGTGGCCCGAACGCGGCCGCGGACGGTTCGCGATAAAGATGGCACGCCACGCACTGATCACGATCTCGCTGCTCGAGAGGCGGCGGGTCGCCGGTGTCGCACGCGCCGCCGATGACGCGGTCGCAGCGCGGATGGAACGCGCAGCCCGGCAACCGCGCGAAGGGATCCGGCACCGACCCCTGGATGACGGCAAGCCGGTCGGGCACGGGGCCGCTCAGGCGCGGGATCGACTGCAGCAGCGCCTGCGTGTACGGATGCATCGGGTTGCGAAAGATTCGCTGCACGGGGCCCGACTCCACGATCCTGCCCATGTACATCACGTGGACGACCTCGCACATTTCGGCCACGACGCCCAGGTCGTGGGTTATCAGGAGGATGGCCATCGCCAGCTCGTCGCGCAGATGTCGCAGCAAATCCAGAATCTGTGCCTGAATGGTCACGTCCAGCGCCGTCGTCGGCTCGTCGGCGATCACGAGGCTCGGCCCGGTGCTCAACGCCATCGCAATCATCGCCCGTTGGCGCATCCCGCCGCTGAGTTGAAACGAATAGGCGTCGAACCGGTCGGCCGCCTGCGGGATGCCGACCCGTTCGAGCATCGAAACCGCCAACTGCGCCGCCTCGGCCGGTGAGACCTTCCGGTGCAGTCGGATGGCTTCGACGATCTGATTCCCGATCGTGTGCACGGGGCTGAACGCCGTCATCGGCTCCTGGAAAATCATGCAGATCTTCCCACCGCGCACGCGTCTCATCTTTCTGCCGTTCGCTCGCAGGGCGGCCAGGTCCCTCGGCGATTCACCGTCGGCGCGAAACAGAATGCTGCCACCGGTGATCCTTCCGGGACTCGGAACGATCCGCATGATCGCCTGGGCGGTGACGCTCTTGCCGCAACCGCTCTCGCCGATCAGACCGACGATCTGCCTTCGGTTGACGTTGAAACTGACACCGTCGACCGCGCGGACGGTTCCCTCGTCCGCCTTGAACGTCACGCCCAGGTCGTTGACCTCCAGCAGAGGTGCGTTGTCTTCCGCGTCGGTCACTTTGTCATCTCGAGTAAGGATCGGCGGCGTCGCGCAGTCCGTCGCCGACGAAGTTGAATGCCAGAACCACCACGATCACAAAGAGAGCCGGCGCCAGGATCCACGGGTACTGTGCGACGTTCTGAATGTTCTGAGCCTGCTGAAGCAGGACGCCCCAACTCACGATCGGCGGTTGCAGGCCGATGCCCAGGTAGCTCAGCGCCGTTTCACCCAGGATCATGCCGGGGATCGCCAGCGTCACGCTCACGATGATGTAACTGAAGAAAGAGGGCAGCAGATGCCTGCGGATCATCCACCAGCCGGTGGCGCCGCTGAGCCGCGCCGCCATCACGAAATCCTCTTCACGCAGGGCGATCACCTTGCCGCGCACAACGCGCGCCAGGCCGGTCCACCCCAGCAGGCTGAGAATCACGACGATGCCGAAGTACGCCCACAGCGGCGGCCACGTCGCCGGAAGTGCCGCCGCCAGACCCATCCACAACGGGATCGACGGCAAACTGATGAGCGTCTCGATGATGCGCTGGATCACGTTGTCCACCCAGCCGCCGCAATATCCCGACAGGCCGCCGATGGCGCAACCGATCACGAGACTCAGAAAGACCCCCACGAGGCCGATCGACAGTGAGATCCGCGAGCCGTAGACGACGCGGCTGAGCATGTCGCGGCCGAGGTGATCGCTGCCCAGCAGGAACAGCGGCTGGTCGCTGCGGGTGCCGAACAGGTGCAGGCGCAACGGGATAAGCCCCCAGAGTCTGTATTCGTCGCCGGCGACGAACAGATGAAGACCGTGTTTTCGCGATCGGTCGATCTCGTATCGTCGGTTCCAGTTCTCGTCAAGCGTTCCGGGGGCGAATCCGTACACGAACGGCCGCAGATGGAATTTACCGTCTTCATCGAAGAAGCGGATCCGCTGACACGGCGCAAAGACATATTCGGAGTGTCGCGTGCGCGGGCTGGCCGGGCTGGCGAACTCGCAGAACATCGCGAGCAGATAGAACACCCCCAGAAAGATCATCGCCACCAGCGCGACCTTGTGCCTGCGGAACTTCCACGACATCAGTCGCCACTGGGAGGCAACGAGAAACTTCTCAGTAGCCTCGACTGACTTGCGACCCTCGACTTGCGATTTTCGACCCATCATTCGTACCGAATCCTCGGATCCGACCAGGCAAGAAGAATGTCCGAGATCAGCGTCCCGATAATCGTCAGGGCGCTGAGGATCATGATGAGGCTGCCGGCGAGGTACATATCCTGAGAACGTAGCGCCTCGAACAGCATGGGACCGACCGTGGGCAGATTGAGCACGATCGAAACGATCACTTCCCCGGACACGACCGCCGGCAGCATCCACCCGATCGTGCTGAGCAGCGGATTGATCGCCATTCGCACCGGGTATTTCAAGATCAGCCGCCACTCGCTGAGGCCGCGGGCACGCGCCGTCATGACGTACGGCTTTCGAAGCTCGTCCAGCAGACAGCCCCGCATCACACGAATG